>JANPIT010000735.1:0-11621 GCA_031425115.1 Opitutaceae bacterium
GCCGCGAGAAAGTCCGATCTGCAGGCGGGCTGGAAGAGTGCGACGCAAGACAGGCGACGATTAGCGCGCGCACCCGCGCGTTCAAGCCGGCCGTGGGTCGCGGGCGGTGCGCACGAGGAGCGCAAAATGGGTCGCGAGGAGCAGGGGCAGGAGAAACGTCGGGAGCAGACTGAGGGGCAAATGCGTGAGCGCGCGGACCTGGAGCGGCGCGGTGACGCTGAGGCGCACGAGCGTGAGAATGGCGAACAGCATGCCCACCAAGCCGACGACATTCCAAATGCGGACGGCGCGCACGCGCACGCCAGGTTCCAAGGGCGCGAGCGCGACGGGCAGGGCCATCGTGGCGATGATGATGTCGGCGAGGGCGCCGGGCACAATCAAGGCACGCGGCACCGCGCCGCGTTGATAGAGAATCAAGAGGTAGATTCCGACGAAACGGGAAACGTGCAGGAGGACGAGGCCGCGCAGATCGAGTGTGTCGAACCACGCGCGCAGCGGCGCGAAGCGGAAGTAGGCCCAGAGCAGGAGCGCCGTGAGGGCAAAGAGGATACCGGGCGTCGCCAGCGGCGTTACTCGCTGCAGCAACAGGAAGTAGCCGGCGGCGGCGGCGGCGGCGAACCAGCTCCAAAACGCAACGCGGACGAGAAGCGCGACAGGCATGTAGCGCGATTGAAGCGCGCGCGGCCCGGCGCGCGAGCGTGGAGTGTCGGTTTGGAGAGTCGGTCAACTCAGAGAGCGGAGTCTTCTGCGAACAAGGAGGACGAAAGGCAGGCAGCAGCGACGCATGCCGATCCGATGGCCGTCCTCTGCGCGCGGCGTGCGGGGACAGAATCAGATTCGTCCGTGCGCAAAAAAGGGGCGTCGTGATGACGCCCCGGTAAAGAGTGGCGAAGGGCCGTTCGCGTTATTGCGGGAGCTGGACGCCGAAGCGCTCGAACGAAGAGCCTTCCAGACGGTTTAGTTCAGCGGCGGCGCGGCGGAGTGCGACGCGGGCGTTGAGCTCTTGGAAGCGGGCGTTCTCCAGATCGTCTTGCACGAGCAACACTTGGCGGCTGGTGGAGAGCCCGGCGTCGTAGCGGGCCTTCGACTGGTCGTATTGGCGGGAGGCGAGCTCCGTGGTCTTCGTCGCGATCTCGACCGCGGCGAGCTGTGTTTCGACGGCGCGGACGGCGGAGCGGACGTTGATCAGGAGGGTTTGCTCAAGCTGTTCGAGCTGGAGGCGGATGGATTGCAGGTTGGTCTGCGCGGTGCGATACCGGGCCTTGTCGGCGTGTCGGCCCCACGGCATCGAGTAGTTGAGACCGACGGACCAGTTGTTGCCGTGGTCGTTCGGGAGATTGGCGATCGCCTGTTCGTAACCGGCGCTGGTGGTGCGAGCGGTGTAGCCGAGCGACGCGGTCAGATCGAGGTCGGGGCGTTGATTGAGCCGGGCGGTTTCGAGGTCGATCTGCAGCTGTTTGATCTGCTGCTCGCGGGAGAGGGAATCGGGATAGAATTCGCGGGCCAGCTTATAGGAGGCGGCGAACGACGGCGTGCCGGCGCGATATTCGGTGAAGGCGACGGGCCCGACGCTGACGTCGAAGTTGGGAACGTTGACGAGATTGAGGAGGCGGTCTTCTGCGTCGCGGACGCTCTGCTCGGCGAGGATGATGCCGCGGCGGGAAGTGGCGACGCCCACCTCCGCGGTGAGGACATCGAGATCCGTGGCGACGCCGGTGGTGCGGCGGGCCTGGTTTTCCTCGAAGAGCTTCTGGCTGCTGGCGGAGGTGAGCTGGCGGATCCGCAGCGTCTCACGCGCGGCGACAAGATTGTAGTAGGCGTTCTCTGTGTCGGAAATGACGGTGAGCACGGCGCGCTTGTAATTGATGTTGGCGATATTCAAGCCGAGCTTCGCGCGCTCGAGCTGCCAGGTGGCCATGTGGCGGCCGGCGTCCTTCAACAGCGGCTGATTGAGATTGGCGGAGATGCCGTTGCCGAAGCTCGGATTGACGAGGGCATTTCGCGAATTCGTTGCGCTGCGCTGGAGGTTGGTTGCGACGCTCAGGGAACCGTTGGTGGCGGGGATGCGCGGGAGCGTGGCGCCGACGCTAAGCGTGGTGTTGTCGTTGCGGGGGCCGGTGGCGGCGGTGCCGTCGAGCGAACTCGTGGTGGAGGCGGACTGGCTCAACGAGCGACGGGCGCTGGCATTGAGCGTGGGATCGAAAGCGGCTTCCTGAATGGCGATGACGTCCTTCGCATTCTCGACGGCGAAGGATTGGACCTGGAGATCGAAGTTCTTCTTCAGCGCCAGAGAGATGGCTTCCTGGAGAGTGAACGGCGCCGGCTGACCCGCGGCGGGAGCAGGAGCGGGCGCCTGGGCGTGGGCGAGTCCGGTCGTGAGACTGAGGGCGACAAAGGCGCAGACGAATGATCGATACATGACTGGAAATTGAAAGGAAGCGACGACCGGACGTGCGGGGAAGAACACAGAAGGAGAGCGAAAGTTACTGTCTTTCATACTCTCCGCCCGCGGTGCGTTTCAGCACGGTGAATCCGGCTTGTCTAGCGCGCGAGACGGAAAGTGGTGCCGAAAGTTTCGGGGTATTTACGGATTGAGCAGTGGAGCGAACGACGGTTTGGCCGCATTTCGGGCACGCGACGAGATCTGCAGCGCCCGCGGTCTGCCGATGTTCGAAACCGGGACCGCAAAGGCGGCACGGCAATTTCAGCGGGGAGTAATACTGCAGGGGCACGCACGGTCAGTCATGCACACTTTTTCTGCGCAATGAAAGCCCGCGTTCGGCGGGTGGCCGCGACGCGGGACAGGAGGGCATTTATCCGGACCAGTGGTCCCGGCTTATTGCGCGCCCTTGGGCTTCGAACGATCGAGCTCTTTTTCGACCATCTCGGAGATGTAGGCGGAAGCGCCCATCCGCGAGGTGTAGCTTGCGATCTGTGTGCGAGTCTCGGCGAAACGTGCATTCGCGTCGGAAGCGTCCGGCGCCTTCTTCTCCGCGGCGTAAACGAAGAGGCCCTTGTCGGCGCTGATCACCATGTCGGAGACCTGGCCTTTTTCGAGACGCTCGAGCGTGCCGAGGATGGTGTAATCGAGATCCTGCGGGCGGTTGCGCGGCGCGAAGGACGCGAGCGTCTTGGTCTCCAGCTTCACATTGCTGCTGGCGCTGGCGGCGGCGGCGGCTTTCTCGAAATTATCGCCGGCCTTAAGGCGGGCTTCGATCTGGCTCTTCACCGTTTTACCGAGCTCGACGAAACGCTTGCGACGCTCGTTCTCGGTGTAGTCGGCCGTTACTTTCTCGCGGACCTCGGTGAACAAGGGCTTGCGCGACGGCTGCGTCTCGCGCCAGACGAGGAGGACGGTGCCCGTGGGTGTGCTCACCGGATCGGAAACGATGCGGTCTTTGTTCAGGCGAAATGCTTCGGTGGCAACTTCGGGTGAGCCGCCGAACTCGTTCGGCGCAGCATCGCGCGAGAAGGGCGCGGCATTCTTCAGGGGCAGTTTACGCGCCGCGAGAAACGCCTCGATGGCCTCGGGCGTGCGGGACTTCGACTCGTAAAGCGCGAGGGAAACGTCGCTGGCGGACTTGGCGGCTTGCTTGCGGGCGAGCTCGAGCTTGAGCGCGGACTCCACTTGCGGACGGACCGCGGCAAAATCGGCCGAGGGATCGGCGGGTGGCGTGACGCTCGGCGTGGTCGACGCGGGCTTCGCGGGATCGGCGGGCTTCGGGAAGCGGGAAGGATTCTGATCGTAGAACGCGCGGACCTCGGCATCGGTCACGGTGGCGGTTGTCAGGTAGTTCAGTAGCGAAAATTCCGTGTAGCTTACGACGACGCGCGGGGCGATGTCGTAACGGCCGCCGGACTGCTCGAAGAACTGGGTGAGCTCGATATCGGAGGGCTTGAGGTCGGGTTTAAAAGCGGTGTAGTCCGCGCTGGCGGTGGCGAGGGTCCACTCCGTGTCGGTGCGGACGAGCTGGCTTTGCACATCGGCGGGCAGCACGTAGCCCGGGCCGGCGAGGAGGTTCTGAACTTTCTCGGCGCGCACATCGTCGCCGACCACGCGAACGATGTCCGCCTCGGTCGCGCCACGCGGATTGGTTTTCAGACTGTCACGAAACGTCTGGTAGGACTTGGCGTCGAATTGGCCATCCGGGCCTGCGAACATGCGCATCGTCTTGATCTGCTCGGTGATCTCCGCGGGCGTCGCGGCTGGGATATGCCACTGGTCCGCGAGGTGAAGCGTGGCCGCGCGCTGGAAGGCGTAATTTTGGATCTGTTCGTTATCGAGCTGGGCAAACATGCCGACGCGCAGATTGGCGCTGAGGCCGGCGTCGCCCATCAGGCGCTGCTGATCGGACTGGAGGCCCAGATTATACCCGAAGAAAGGGCGGTCGACCATTTGTCGATCGGCTTGGCCCAATCCGCCCGAGGCGTTCGTGATGAAAACGAATGAGACGATGATGAGCGCCAGCAGCACCGCGAAGATCGTGCGAAAGTGGTGCTGAAAGTATTTCTGGATCCAAGAAATCATGGGGAGAAAAAGTGGGACGCTAGGTCGGGTGGGGCAGGTGGCAAGGGGGAATTCTGCCCCGCTCAATTCGGCCCAGGGCAATCGGCGATCGCTGACCAGGGGGATTTGGGCGAGTCGCGGCGCAGTCGCATCGCACCGAGAGCGCGATCGGCCAGCAGCGATAATCGACCTCCAACCGATTACGCCTTCGGCCGTTCGCCCATCGCGAACGGTGGGCGCGATTCTTCGAACGGATTCTGATCGAACAGCTGGTCGACGGTCATCTTGAAGAATTCCTGCTCGCCCATCTTGTAGAGTGCGGCGTCATACTGGGCGACGAGGGGATCGATCCGGTCGAGAGAAGCACCCACCAAGTCCTCGCCGTAATTGTCATCCAGGGTCTTGAAGTCGAAGAGCGTCATCTTGTTCAACGGCCGCGCCGGTTGATAGAGATAATCGGTGGCAGTGGCTTCGGGCCCCGGGCGGAGGGTGGCGATCAGTTGAATCCGGACGAGGCGGTTGAGGCATTCGTTGAGGAGCTGCGTCGGCACCTTCAGCATCTCGCTGAGCTGCGAGGCGGAGATGGGTGGCAGGCATTCGCGGAAGCGCCGGCACACCGTGAGCAGCACCACGAGGGCGAGCCGCTCGCGCATCGATTCGGTCAACGTGCTCCACGCTGCCTGGCTGTTCCGGAAGTGCACGTTTTGGATCGCGTAGCTCACGATGCCCCCGAGCAGGACGTAGAGCCAGAAGATGTAGAGGCCGAGCATCAGCACCGGCACGATTGCCAGCGAGCCGTAGAGATCTTTCTCGAGCACGACGCGTTTCACGTAAAGCAGCGCGATGAGATTGTTCAGCATCAGCAGCGCGGCCACGACGAGCCCGCCCACCAAGGCGGCGCCCCAGAACACCCGCGTGTTGGGAATCACGCGGTAGAACAGCGTAAGCATCAGGGCGAGCAGGCTGAACGAAAAGAGCTGGAGCAACCACGCCGCGCCCGCGACCTCGTCGTCCATGAACACGCTGGCAAATGTGCTCGCACTCAGCAGCGCCACGGCGGCGAAGAACAAAATCGCGCCGAGCGTGAGGATGGTCCAATAGAGCACGACGCGCATGAGCACGGAGCGGCCTTGGCGCACGCCCCAGATGTCGTTGAAGGTGTCCTCGATCGCCTTGAAGAGGAGGAGAACGATCAGGAGTAGCGAAAAAACATTGAGCACACTCGCCGAGCCGGACTTCGAGTTCTTGATGATGTCGTTGATGACATCGACGAGTTGGGGGTTGGGCTCGTTCGGCGTCTGGGTCAGCTGCTCGTATTGGGCGACTTGGGGTGCGACGACCTTGATGATCCGGTTGAGCGTGTTCGCGACGAGGTTGGGGTCTCCTTGATTGCCGAGCGCGAAGCCTGCGACCAGCACCGCGATGGCGAGCAAGGGGCCGAGGCCCAGCAAGGAGCTAAAGCTGAGCGCAGCGGCGCGCGTGGCGACGCGCGATTCCATCACGACCGTGACCGTGATCGACACCACCCGCATGATCGCGAAGAGCCGGCCCTTGGGCGACCGGTCTTTCAGAAATGCGGACTGCCAGATCTCCCGGTGGTAGACGTGCGCAACGCGTGACCACCGTTCCGCGAGCCGCAAGTTCAGGGCCGTCGACGGTGGAGCGGCTTTGGCCACGGCTTCAGCTTGAAATCATCAACCACGCCAGGAAACCCATGCCGCCGATGCCAGCGATCGCGGCGAGCAGCACCGGGATGAGGTGCACAAAGACGGTGCAAAGATAAAGCCCGGCAGAACCCGCCGCCACTGCGATCAGCGGCATGGTCATACCTTGCGCGTAAAACATGAAACCCATCAGCCCGAGCCCAAGCGTAGCGCGGAATCGGACCATGGGATACAGCGTCGACATGCCGAGCCCGAGCATGACGGCGAAAAACAGGTCCACCACGCCGAGCAGCACGAGGGGTTGAGCGAGAAGTTTCGCACCTTCCATGGACATCAACGCGTCGGTGCCCGGGAGAATTTCTGCGGCGGCGGCGGCCACGAGGGAAATAGTCGCGGCGATGAGGCCGATTTTGGCGGCGCGCGCCATGGCGATCTGGGGATCGGATTTGCCCTTCGTATCGTCGGTCCGGCCTTCCGCCGCATCGAGCATGTCATTCACCGTAATCGGCTTCGCATTCTCATCCTGCTTGTTGAGCGTCTTGATCTCCTTGGCCTTCAGGCTGAGCTTTTTCTTCTCGGGGAAAACGATCGCCATTAACTCCGCGTTGGCGCTCAACGCCACCCACTGTTCGGTGCCGGCATCGTAGATCAGAGTCTCTGCGGTGACTTGGCCGGCTTCCGCGAGATCGGCGACCTGTTGTGCGCTGAAAGGGCCCCGCGCCTCGGTTTCGGTCTCGTTGCGGATATAGAGTTCCTGCGTGGCCATGAGCGCGGAGGGTGGGCGTGGGTTAACGGACCCGCAAGAGCGATTTGGAGCGAACTACATCCGCGTCAGGGTGCGCAACCCGAGGAGCTTCAGGCCGGTTTCCAACTGGAGCAGGGTGCGGGCGCAGAGGAGGAGTCGGCGGGCGCGGAGGGCGGGATCGTCGACCAGGACTTTGTCGGCGTTGTTGAAGGTGCTGTAGTCACCGGCCAGTTCGAAGAGGAAAAGACTGAGAAAATGGGGGCGCTGCGTTTCGCTCGCGATGCGAATGGCGTCGGGAAACTTGGTGAGCTTACGCGCCAGCATGATCTCTTCAGGCGTGGCTGGTGCCGTGGCCGCCGCCTCAGCCGCGACAAGGGCCGGCGGTCGTTTTTCCTCCAATGAATGACTGAACGCGGCGAGATCGACGCCGGCTTTGCGGAAGATGGAATGGATGCGTGCGACGGCGTAGAGGAGGTAGGGCGCGGTGTTGCCGTCGAGCGCGAGCATCTTGTCCCACGAGAAAATGTAGTTGCTGCTGCGGTTCTGCGAGAGATCGGCGTATTGGACGGCGCCGATGCCGACAATCTGTGCGATCTCACGGCGCTCCGCGTCGGGCAGGTCGGGATTTTTCTCGGCTACGATGGCGAAGGCGCGATCGACGGCTTCGTCGAGGAGAGCCTTGAGTTTGATCACATCGCCACTGCGGGTCTTCAGCGCCTTTCCATCCTCCCCGGTGACGGCGCCAAAGGTGACGTGATGCAGCTCGGGCACGCGGTAATTTTTTGCCGCGAACCATTTCCTCACGGTAAGAAAAAGCTGCTCGAAGTGATCGGCCTGCCGGAAATCGGTGACGACCACGATGCCGTCGGCGGCGAAATGCTCGAGGCGGTAGAGTGCGGTCGCGAGGTCGGTGGAGGCGTAGCCGCTGGCGCCATCGGCTTTGCGGACCATGAAAGGATTGGGCCGCTCGGTGTTCCGGCTAAAGCGTGGATGCTCGTCGTGGAAAACGACGAGAGCACCGTTGCTATCCTCGGCGAGCTTGAGGTCGGAGAGTTCGCGATACACGCGTTCGACTTTGTCGTTATAAAAACTCTCGCCGAGGTTGTAGTCGAACTTGATGCCGAGTCGGTCGTAGATCTGCCGGAACGCCGCGAGGCTGACGTCGGAGAATTTTTGCCACAGGGCGGTGTTTTCGGGATCGCCGCTTTGAAGTTTCACGAGCTCGGCGCGCGCCTCGTCGAGTGCGGGCGAGCCGTCGGGCGTCGCGTCGTTGCCCAGTTTGTAGAGGCGCTCGAGTTCTTCGATCGGCTCGCGTTCGAGCGCGGCGGGGTCGGCCCAGCGTTTGTAGCCGTAGATGAGCTTGCCGAACTGCGTGCCCCAATCGCCGAGATGGTTGTCGCGAATGACCCGCGCGCCGGTGAACTCGAGCAGCCGGCAGATCGCTTCGCCGATGACGGCGGAACGGAGGTGGCCCACGTGCATCTGCTTCGCGGTGTTGGGCGAGGAGAAGTCGACGACCCACGTCTGGCCCGCGTGAGCCGCGGCGGCGCCGGCGCGGAGTTGATGGGCGGAATCGTAGACGCGCAGCCAGGCGAGGAGGGCGGCGGGTTTGAGCGTGAAATTGATGAAGCCGGGACCGGCGATCGACAGGTCGTAGTGCTCGCGGATGGACGCGGGGAGCGCGGCGAGAATCGTCTCGGCGGTCGCGCGAGGATTCAGTTTGCGCGCCTTGGCGTAGCCGAGGACGCCGTTGGCTTGGAAGTCGCCGTGTTTCGGATCGGCGACGCGGATCTCGGGCGCGAAGTCGGCCGCGTCTGCCAAACCCGCGGTGGCAGCAGCGGACTTGAGCGCTGTGTCGAGATCGCCGGCCAGATGGAACGAGACGTGCATCGCGCGAGAGAACCGGAAGGAGCCGCGACCATTCAACCTCGAACTTCCATCACCTTATCGGCGCGGCGCGGCTGGCGTGCCCCAGCGTTTGCGCGCGTGTTCGAGATTGAACGTTGGCGGTGCTGCGTTCGAAGTTCGCCCGCCGCTTAATGGACGCCCATCTCGTCGATTTCCTCAGTTTGCTCCTGCGCTGGTTGCATGTGATCGCGGGCATCGCGTGGATCGGCTCCTCGTTTTATTTTATCTGGCTCGATAACAGCCTGGAACCGCCGGCGAAGGATTCAGAGAACGCGAAGAAGGGTGTCTCGGGGGAGCTCTGGGCAGTGCATGGCGGCGGGTTCTACAATCCCCAGAAATACGCCGTCGCACCCGCCTCGCTCCCCGAACGACTGCACTGGTTCAAGTGGGAGGCCTACACGACGTGGCTTTCCGGCACGGCGCTGCTCGTGGTGGTTTATTGGATGCGGGCGCAGTCGATGATGGTCGACGCGTCGGTGGCCAACCTCGGGCCCTGGCAGGCCGTGGGCATTGGCGCCGCGAGTATGGTGGGCTCGTGGTTGGTTTACGATGGGCTGTGTCGGTCGCCGCTGGGGCGAAAGGACACGCTCTTGGGAGCGATCGTGTTCGTATTGATGGCACTGCTTTCGTGGGGACTGCACCAAGCGTTCGGGGGACGCGCGGCGTTCATTCATGTCGGGACGGCGATCGGCACCATCATGGTGGCGAATGTGTTTTTCGTGATCATTCCCGGTCAAAAGAAAATGGTCGAAGCGATGCGGGCGGGCGGCACGCCGGATCCGATCTATGGACAGCGCGGCAAGCAGCGCAGTGTGCACAATAACTATTTCACCCTGCCGGTGCTGTTCATCATGATCAGCAATCACTACGCGTCGACCTACAGTCACACGCACGCGTGGGCCATCCTCGTGCTGATGTCGGCAGCGGGGGTGAGCATCCGGCACTTCTTCAACCGCCGGCACAAAGGCGTGCTGGCTTGGCAATATCCGGCGTTGGGCGCGCTCTTGTTGGGATTGGTCGCATGGGCGACGGCACCTCGCGTGGTGCGGCTCCCAGCGGTCGAAGGGCCCGTGACCTTCGAACGGGTGCGAGCGATCATGGGCGAGCGATGCATCAATTGTCATTCGCCGGTGCCCACCTTTGCGGGACTCGCCCAAGCGCCGGCTGGCGTGGTGCTGCATACCCCGGATGCGGTGTTGAAGAACGCCCAGCGCATTTACCAACAAGTGGTTGTCACGCGCATGATGCCCCTGGGCAATCTGACGCAGATGACGGAGCAGGAACGTGCTGTCATCGCGGCGTGGGTGGCCGCCGGCGCGACGTCAAACTGAGCGAGACGCGGGTGGTTCACTCGCTGCGCACCAGTCGGTTACTTGCATTTCTGAGGTTTTACCTCTAGTCTGCCGGGCGCGGCGGGCTGTTTCGGCTCGACTTTTGCCCGTGAGAGCATTGGCTCGCAAACTTTTCCGCTCGGCGGGCGTTACGGTCCTGGCCGCGCACACATACCAACACATGACCAGCAAACGAAACATTCCGACCCGCCGTTTCATCAAGCCTAGCTTTACCTTCTTGATCGAGAAGAAGCGCGATGGCGGCGAGTTCACCCAGGAGGAGATCCGCTACATCATCGACAGCACGTTGGATGGCGAGATGCCCCAACATCAGCTCGCGGCGTTGGCCATGGCGATTTACTTTTCGGGCATGTCCGCCCAGGAGACTGCGGACCTGACCGAGGAAATGATGCTCTCCGGCGAGGTGATCGATCTTTCCCACATCGCGAAGCCGAAGATCGACAAGTATTCCACGGGCGGCGTGGGCGACAAGACGTCGCTCGTCCTCGTGCCTCTAGCGATGGCTTCTGGCGTCGTGGTGCCGATGATGTGCGGCGTGGAGCACGATTACATTATCAACACGCTCGAAAAGCTCGCGGCGATCCCCGGCTTCAAGAGCCACCAGACCAACGAGCAGTTCGCCAGCCAGCTGGCCCGCATCGGCGGCGCGATCATCGCGCAGACCGAGGACCTCGCGCCGGCTGACGCCAAGTTCTACGAACTGCGCAAAGAGACCGGCACCATTCCAAGTCTCCCGCTCATCACCGGTAGCGTTCTCTCCAAGAAGCTCGCCGAAGGCTCCGAAGGCCTCGTGATCGACGTGAAGTGGGGCAACGGCTCCTTCATCAAGGATCTCGAACAGGCGAAGCAACTGGCTCGTTCGATGACTCGCGTGGGTCGCTCCATGAAGCGCCGCTGCGTCGCACTCGTCACCGACATGAATCAGCCACTCGGCGACACCGTCGGCACGGCACTCGAAGTCAAAGAGGCGATTCAACTCCTGAAGGGCGAGGGTCCCGAGGACATGAAGGAACTCGTCCTGAAACTCGGCATGGAGATCGTCCGCCTCGCAGGCGTGGCCGGCTCGACTCTTTCTGCCAAGCAAACGGTGCAGCGTCACCTCACCGATGGCTCCGCGCTCGAGAAGTTCAAGGACCTCGTAAAGGCCCAGGGCGGCGACACCTCGTTTATCGACCACCCGGAGAAATTCACCCCGGCGCGCCATATCCGGAAGCTCCCGGCACCGAAGCGCGGATACGTCCACACCATTAATGCGGCGATGATCGCACGCGGCGTGCATCTGCTCGGTGCGGGCATCGAGCCTCCGGTCGCGGGTCACGCCAGCCACGGCCACGCCAAGGTCGACCACTCGGTCGGCGTTTCCGAAATCAAGAAGGTCGGCACGCAGGTGAAGCAGGGCGAGCCGCTGATGATGATTCATTACAACGACGAAGCGAAGCTCGAGC
>JANPIT010000736.1:0-9654 GCA_031425115.1 Opitutaceae bacterium
GACTGCGCGATCAGATCGCGCGGTGTGCCCGTCGCCACGATCTGCCCGCGGTCGATGATCGCCACTCGGTCGCACAGGTCCTCGGCCTCGTCGAGGTAGTGGGTCGTGAACAACACCGTGTAACCATCGCGTTTCATCTGCGCGATGGCGCCATGCAACTCGCGCCGCGCTTGCGGATCGAGGCCCGTGGTGGGCTCGTCGAGAAACACGAGCTCGGGGCGATTGACGAACGCCAGGGCGAGCGCGAGTCGCTGGCGCTGACCGCCCGAGAGCGTGTCGACGGCGGCGTCGGCTTTCTCCGTCAGCGCGAAGCGGGCGAGCAGTTCCGCCGGTTCCGCCCGCTCTCGATAAAATGACCCGAAGAGCTTCAACGCCTCGCGCGGGGTAATCTTGTCCTGCAACGAGGTGCTTTGCAGCGCGACGCCGATCTTCTGCTTCACTTCAGCTGAGCGGCGTCGCGCGTCCAATCCGCAGACCTCCAGCTCGCCGGCGTCGGGTTCGCGCAGCCCCACCAGGCACTCGACCGTGGTGGTCTTGCCCGCGCCGTTGGGCCCGAGCAGCCCGAAGATCTCCCCCGGCTCGATGGCAAAGCTCACGCCCCGGACGGCTTCGACGCCGTCGTAGCGTTTGCGGAGATCGCGGACGATGACCTTGGCGGACATGGGGCGGGAGCGAGTGGCGTGAGATACGGCTGCACGCGCCGGGGAACAAGCCGTTTCGCGCCGCTGAGGCTGGTGGGTGTCTCGCGCCGCGCCGTCGCGCCAAGCAAACGCCTCCGCCCCGGGCATCTTTTTCGGCTCGCGCACGTCTGGACTTTTCAAGCGTTACTCGTTCCTTCATGAGTGTCGCTCCGCCCAAAATGAATCCCCGTTTCCTCATTTCCGTTCTCACTTTCGGCTTTTCCGTCGCTGCCCTGCAAGGCGCCGACAACGTGCTGACTCCCGCAGAAAAGTCCGCGGGCTGGGAGCTGCTCTTCGATGGCAAAACCCTCAATGGCTGGCGCACCTACGGCGGCAAACCTGCTGGCGGCTGGGATGTCGTCGACGGCACGCTCCACGCGATTGCCAAGGTCAAGGGAGTCGAGCTCATCACCGAGAAGAAGTATCGGGATTTCGAATTCAGCTGGGAGTGGAAGCTCCCGCCCGCCGGCAACAACGGCGTGAAGTATTTCGTGACGGAAGACAGGCCGAAGGCGCCCGGGCATGAATACCAAATGCTCGACGATGCCGTGCATCCCGACTCCAAGCATGGCGGCATCCGCCAAACTGCATCGTTCTATTACGTGCTCCCGCCCGCCGCCGACAAACCCTACCGCCAGCCCGGCAATTGGAACCAGTCGAAGATCGTCGTGCGGGGCAAAACCGTCGAGCACTGGCTCAACGGCAAGAACGTCCTCACCTACGAAGCGGGCAGTGAAGCCGTCAAAGCCGGAGTGGCCGCCAGCAAATTTTCCAAAGATGTCGGCTTCGGCGAGAAGATCGATGGTCACATCATGCTGACTTACCATCAGGACGACTGCTGGTATCGGAATATCAAGATTCGCGAGATCAAGTAAGAGGGGGGTCGACCCTCGCCGCGGCGATTCGCGCCGCGTTTCGGGCGGCGCGGAACACTGGCAGCGCTGGCGCTACCATTCGGGGATGAATCCCGACAAGCCGGTCCAGGCAAATAACGTTCCCACCCCCTCGCAGCGGCAGCGCCCCCAGTTCCCGCACGAGGAAGTCGCCGCCCGCGCCGAGCGCCTGTGGCACGAGCGGAACCGTCCGTCTGGGCAGGACGACGTCATTTGGCTGGCCGCGGAAAGCATGCTCGCGGCAGAGGCGGAGTCGAAACCCGTCGCCGGCACGCCCTCCCGGCCCTACGTCAACGAGCCCGCGACACCCGTCCGCTCTCAAACCAAGAGCCGCGATCCGGCCGACGCGGCGGCGCAGACGCGTTCCGCCACCGACAGCAAGGCCAAGCAGTCGGCCGGCAAACTGCGGAATCAGTAAGCGGGCGCCATGGTGGAGCCCGGTCCACCCGCGGGCTCCAACCTTCCCAACTTAGTCGCTCAATGCGCCGCTTGGGGCTTCTCGTCCTCGAGCGGCGTCACCGGATCGATGAACAGCCAGAAGAAAGCACCGAGGAAATAGATTCCCGAGGAGATCGCGAAAACGAGCTCCCAGTTTTTCACCGGGCCGCTCGCCGTCACGAGGGTCGTCGCGCTCAGGATCATGCCCGTCGCAAACGGCCCGGCCATGCCGCCGAAATTGCCCATCATGTTCATGCTGCCGGAAACCGTGCCGGCATATTTGCCGCCGATGTCCATGCAGGAGGCCCAGCTTCCGGGCATCGTGAGATCGTTACAGAAGCTCGCCATGCCCATCGCCAGCATCGCGAGCAGCGGGTCTTGGATGTAGAACGACGTCATCAGGAGGCCAGACGCTCCCGCGAAGCCGATGAAACCGAAGGAGCGCCGCACCGCCGTCACGCGCGCGCCGCCAGCGATGAGCTTCGTCGCCACCAACCCGGCGACCAGCGAGCCGAAGCCACCGAAGAACAGCGGCACACCGGCGAGCACGGCCTTCAGGATCGGCTGGATCAGCTCGGCCCGCACCGTGCCCTCCATCATGCCCGCGAGCCAGCGCAGGAAATCGTTCGAGAGGATCGGCCGGCCGTTGGTGTTCAGATAATCCGGCAGCCACGTGACGAAGAAATACCATCCATAGCTCAGGCAGAAATACTGGCCCCAGAGCAGCCAGATGCTCGGGCGGGTCACGAGCCGGCGCCAGGGCACGTTTCCGTGGCCCTGCGTGTTGGCCTCATTTTCCTTCAGGAGCTCGAGCTCGGCGGCGTTGACGCCCTTGTGGTCGCGCGGGTTGTCGCGGAACCAGCGCCAGAAAAAGACCACCCACACGACGCCCAATGCGGCGAAAATCTGGAACGCAATCTGCCAGCTCACGAACGCCATCACGATCACCACGAGCAGCGGCGTAAACGCTCCGCCCCACCGCGCGCCCATCCACATCAGCGCCTGAGCACGCGTGCGTTCGTTCTTCGGCAACCAGGTGCTGAACGCCTTGGTCAGGTTCGGAAAGCAGCCCGCCTCGCCCGCGCCGAAGAGGAAGCGCGTAACCCACATCGAGGCGAAGCTCCACGCCCAGCCCGTCGCCGCCGTGAAGAACGACCACCACAGCACGACGCGCACGAGCACCTTGCGCGCGCCAATCTTATCGCCGAGCCAGCCCGTCGGGATTTCAAACAGCGCGTAGGAGAGGCCGAACGCCGCGAAGATGGAGCCCATTTGCGCATCGGTGAAGCCCAGGTCCTTCACGATGCCATCCTTCGCCTGCGAGATCGCGACGCGGTCGATGTATTGGACGACCGCGAGCACGATCGCGAAGACGACGACGAAGTAACGGGTGCGCGTGGGTTTCAGTCCGGGAGCAAGCGAAGCGGTGGCAGGGGTAACGGAAGACATTGGGTGGGGAAAAGAGCGATCGAAACTAGGGTCGTCGCAATGGCTCGACGACAGCGGACATATCTTTGTCACCATGTCCGGCCGCGATAGCACGCTGAAAAACGTCGTATGCCGCGGCCGCCGTCGTGAGCGGCTGGCCACGCGCCAAACTTTCCTTCACGGCGTAGGCGAGATCTTTCGCCATCAGTTTCAGCGGGAAATTTGGCGCGAAGTCGCCGGCGATCATCCGCCCGGTCGTGAGTTTCGCGATCGGGCTCCCCGGCGCGCCGTCGAGCAACACCGCGAGCGCCTGAGTGCGATCAAGCCCGCTCTGCTCAATCCACGCGAGCGCTTCGGCGATCGAGGCCAGCTGCACGCCGCAGACGAAATTGTTAATGAGTTTGACCAGTGCCCCACTTCCCACCGGACCGAGATGCGTCACGCTCCGCGCCATCGCCGCGAGGGCCGGTCGGATCTTTTCCAACGCCGCCGCGCTGCCACCGACGAGAAAATTCAGTTCGCCCGCCGCCGCGGCGTTCTTGCTGCCCGTGACCGGTGCATCGACGAACTCCAACCCGCGCTGCGCTACCGCCGCAGCAAGCTCGCGCACCCACGCCACCGTGAGCGTGCTCGATTCCACCAGAATCGCCGGGGGCCCCGCACTCGCCAGCGCGCCCGTCTCACCCAGCCACATCGACCGCGAAGCGGCATCATCGGCCACCATGCTGAACACGATGTCTGCACCCATCGCCGCCGCCCGCGGCGACTCCGCCCACTGCGCGCCGCCGGCGACGAGCGCGGCCGCTTTGTCACGATTGCGGTTGTAGACCGTGACGGGAAAACCTGCGGCAAGCAGGCGCTGGCTCATACCACCGCCCATGATCCCGAGACCGAGAAAAGCGATGCGAGGGGCGTGCATGTGAGAAACGAATACAGAATCGAGGCGAAGCAGGAAGCCAGGAAAGCAGCTTTGAAAATGGAGCGCCCGACGGCTTCATGCTCAATCGTTCTCGTTCTCTTAATCGTTATCGTAATCGGAATCGGTCCCGCATCCTGCTCGTGGCGAGGTGGCGGCGATAACGATAACGATTAAGATTAAGAGAAAGAAACGGACACGGCGCGGAGCCGCTGTTCGGGTGCGGGGCGCGCCGGGAAAAGGCGACCCCACCTCGACGACTGCACAAAAAAACGCCGCCGGAAATTCCGGCGGCGTCAAAGTCAGAAGCGGTCGAGCGCGCGAGCGCCCCACGCGTTATTTCTTCTTATCGTCTTTCTTGAACATCTTGTGGGCCTTCTTTTGGTCGGCCGACATCGTCTCGAGGAGCTTGCCCGCTTCCTCGTTATTGTTGGCCTTCAACGCGGCCTCCACTTTGCCGACGAGCTCGATGAACTTCTTCATCTCGGCCTGGTAGTCGGCCACGAACTTCGCCTGCTCGGCGGCGGGCTTGTCTGCTTTCATCGCCGGCTCGAGCTTCACGGAAGCTTGGGCGTGTTCCTTGATCGTCGCGAGTTTCGCGAGGGAATCGGCGTTCTTGGTGGAGTCGGTGACTTGGCGGCGGAGCGCGCGGAAGGCGCCGCCGATCTTTTCCATTTTTCCACCCAGCTCGGTCTCGGGCTCGGCGGCGCGAGCAACCAAGCCAGCGGCGAGGGCAAATACAACGGTGAGTAACGTAAGACGGATTTTCATGTTAGGATACGGGATAGGATAAAGAGAGCGGCCGGGAGAAAACGCGATTCGACGGCCGGAGGGCAATCGGATTCGTGCCTGTCTCACGGCGACCGGTGTTAGGACGCAGCCTTTCGGAAAAGTATTCAGAGAATTTTCCGGGACCGTCGTTTGCTCGAAATCGCACCGCAAATTTTCCCGCGACCTTCTGAGTTGCCGGCCGCGGAACTCGCCTGTCAGGTTCGATTCACCCCCCTTGATGAATCATTCCCTCTCCCGTCGTGACTTTATCGGCACCGCCGCGCTCGGCACCGCCGCCCTCCTCGCCCCCGCCGCCTTTGCCGCGGACAAAACGCCCAAGCCCACGTCGTGGCCGGTCGGCTGCTTCAATCGCCCTTGGGTAAAATGGACCTACGATGAAACGCTCGATGCGATCAAAGCCGCGGGTTATCGCACCACCGGTCTCCTCTCGCCGACCAAGACCGACCTTTTCACCGGCTCCGCTGCGACCCCGGAATATCTCGCCGCGCTGAAAAAAAAGATCACCTCGCGCGGGCTGAAAGCGACCATGACCGCGCTCCGAGTGAAGAATGGCGTGCCGCTAGCCGACGCCATCGCCGACACCCGGAAGCAACTCGAGAACGCGCACACGCTCGGCGTCGAATCTGCGCTCACCTTCGGCGTCGATAAGCCGGAGCACTACGAACAATATTTCAAGGTGATGGCGGACGCCGCGGCGTTTGCCCAAGAGCGCAAGATCAAGCTCGTGATGAAGCCGCATGGCGGTGGCAGCGGTTCCTCGGAGGAGATCGTCACGGCGATCAAAGCCGTCTCCCACCCGAATTTCAAAATCTGGTATGACGCCGGCAACATCATCTTCTACACCGGCAAGGATCCCGTCGCCGAGCTCGAGCCGATCGCGCAGCACGTGACGGGGTTTTGCGCCAAGGACTGCGCCGCGCAAAAGAGCGATGTCATGATCCAGTTCGGCGAGGGCAAAGTGGATTTCACCGGCGTCTTCAAGAAACTGAAGTCGGCCGGCTTCAACGGCCCGATCATGGTCGAATGCTGCAAGATCGGCGCCACCGCGCAGGAGACGATGGAGAACGCCCGCGCGAACCGCATCTTCCTCGACAAGGTCCTCGCCAGTATCTGAGCCATGCCCCTCTCACTCTGGACCCGCGGCGCCCTCGTCGCAGTTCTTTTCCTCGCCGGCTGCGGCACACCCACCACCGACGCGCCAAAAACTGTCGCGCAGAAACCGGCGCCGCCACCGCCACCGTTCAAAGCGGAGAAACTCGCCGCCCTCGACACCGCGATCGGCGACGCGATCACCGCGAAGAAACTTCCCGGCGGCGTGCTCTGGCTCGAGCACAACGGCGCCACGCATCGAAAAGTCTACGGTCACCGCGCGCTCACGCCCGCACCCGAACCGACGACCGAGGACACCATCTACGATGCCGCGTCGCTCACCAAGGTCGTCGCGACCACCACGGCGCTCATGCAGCTCGTGGAACGCGGCAAACTCGACCTCGACGCGCCCGTCGCGCGTTATCTCCCGGCGTTCGCCGCCAACGGCAAAAACGTCATCACGATCCGTCACCTGATGACGCACATGTCCGGGCTCCGCGCCGGCATTCCGGCTACGCCCGCCTGGACTGGCTACGAGGCCGCGATCCAGCTCGCCTGTGCGGAGTCGCTGCGCCACGCGCCCGACAGCGCGTTCCTGTATAGCGATATCAACTACATCGTCCTCGGCGAAGTGGTGCGGCTCGTGAGCGGCCAGCGCCTGAACGACTATGTGGCCAAGGAAGTCTTCGCGCCGCTCAAGATGAATGACACCGGCTACCTCCCGCCGGCCAGTAAACTCGCGCGCGTCGCGCCCACCGAGCTCGTGGAAGGCAAGATGATCCACGGCGTGGTGCACGATCCGACCGCGCGCCGCATGGGCGGCGTGGCCGGGCACGCGGGCTTGTTCACGACCACTGCCGATCTCGCGCGATTCGCCCGCATGCTCCTCAACGCCGGCGAGCTCGAAGGCGTCCGCGTGCTCGGTGCCGCGAGCGTCGCTGAAATGACCCGCGTGCAGAACGACGGCTCCGATCGCCGCGGGTTGGGTTGGGATATCGATTCACGTTACTCCGGCCCGCGCGGCCGTTGGTTTCCCGCCGGCGCCTCTTACGGTCACACCGGCTGGACCGGCACCAGCCTCTGGGTCGATCCCGCCACGAGCTCGTTCATGATTTTCTTCAGCAACCGGGTGCATCCCGACGGCAAGGGCGACGTGACGCCGCTGCGTCGTGAGATCGCGACGATCGCCGCCGAGGCGATGGGCCGTGATCGCAAAGCGACCCTCAACGGCATCGACGTCCTCGTGCGCGAGGACTTCGCGCGCCTGCGCGGTCTGCGCGTCGGTCTCATCACCAACCAGAGCGGCCGCGATCGCCAGGGCCGCCCGACCATCGATCTGCTGCACGGCGCGAAAGACGTGAAGCTCGTCGCGCTCTTTGCGCCCGAGCATGGCATCCGCGGACTCGCGGATGAGAAAGTCGGCGATACCGTCGACGAAAGAACCAAGCTACCCGTCTACAGTCTCTACGGCGACTACCCCAAGCGCGCACCGGGAATGTCGCAGGCTGATTTCGACATGGCCGTGATTCGCTCGCGCGCCCCCAAGGCTGAGCACCTGCGCGAAATCGATGCGCTGGTCTTCGATATTCAGGACATCGGCGCGAGGTTCTACACGTATTCCGCCACGCTCGGCGCCGCGCTCGAGGCGGCGGCCAAGGCCGGCAAGAAACTGATCGTGCTCGATCGCATCAACCCGATCACCGGCCTGCGTTTCGAAGGCCCCATTCAATCGCGCGCGCCGAGCTTCATCGGGTTTCACGATATTCCCGTGCGCCACGCCATGACGCTGGGTGAGCTGGCCGTGCTCTTCAACACGGAGCGGAAGTTCGGCGCGAATCTGGAGATCGTCCGCTGCGAGAACTGGTCGCGTGACCGCTGGTTGGATACGACGGGCCTGCCGTGGACCAACCCATCGCCCTCGATGCGCAGCCTCGCGGCCGCGACGCTCTACACCGGCTTCTGTCTGCTCGAGAGCACTTCGGTCTCGATGGGCCGCGGCACCGCGAAACCGTTCGAGCAAGTCGGCGCGCCCTACATCGACGGCAACAAACTCGCCGCGGAGTTGAACGCGCGCCAGATCCCCGGCGTCCGCTTCGACGCGGTGAAGTTCACGCCCAAAATGGATTTCTATCCCGGCCCGGCCGCTTCGCTGAAATACAAGGACCAGGAATGCGGTGGCGTCCGCGCCATTCTCACCGACCGCGATCGCTGCCCCGTGCTCGATATCGGCGTCGAGCTGGCGTTGGCCGTGCATCGACTCTACCCGAGCAAATTCAAGGTCGAAGAAATGGGCCGACTCCTAGGCGACGACGAAACGCTGAATGCGATCAAAGCCGGCGAATCACTCGCGCAGATCAAGGCGCGCTGGGCCGCAGGGCTCGCTAAGTTCGAGACGCGGCGGAAGCCGGCACTTTTATATTGAACTATTTTCGGTCAGGGGATCGGAACGGGCAGAATTCAGCAGGAAGCCAGGAAACCAAGAACCGGAGCAATTCCTGGCTTCCTGCTTAAACATTGATCGGGCCAGGCCGCAGGCCCGTTAGCTTTTAAGGAAGGCGAGGTCCAACTCGCTCCTGGCCCGCTGGCCGCTCGCGGCAACCAACTCGACGCCGCCCTGCGTCGCGCTGATACGCGCAACGCGATCGAAGCCCGCGGGAATCGCGGCGACGCCCACGATGTAGTTTACCACGGTCGGCTTGCGCGCGCTCAGCGTGAGGGTCGTCGGGCTACCGCGTCGGCTCACGGGATTCGGCTTCGCCGACTCCGCGAGTCCGAGGTGAAAATAGCTCGTCGTGTCTTCGATCCCCATCACCGCGGTGTGGCGACCGTTCCACGGCGCATAGTGCCGGCCTCCGTTCGAAATCCACAGGAGCGTATGTCGCAGTGTGCGCGGATCGCGCAGCGCAAAATACACGTAACGCTCCCGCGGAAATGTCACCGCGTTCCACGCCCGCGACAATTTCGGATCCGCCGTGAGCATCACCAAATCGTCGTAGCCACGGCGGGCGGGAAACTCCGCCACATCCGTCGTGCCGCCGGCCAAGAGCGGCACCCGCGCGAGCGAGCGAAACTCCGCGCCCGGCTGGAGGGCTTGATACCCGCGATTCTCCGGCCGCTCGAACGGCTCCGGCAACACCTGCGCGTGGACAAAACGGCTGGTGCTCACGACACCGCTGCCGGGCGTATCCGGAAACTTGATCAGCGCGTGGTGCCCCACACTCAGCGGGCCGCTCGCACCGGTGAGGACGTGTTGCTGATAAACCGCGGTGTGGCCGTCGATCAGCGTGAGAAATTTATCGACCGTGCCCGCGCGCACCTTCGTCGTGAGGCTGGCGTGGAGCGTGGTGCGGCCCTCGGCGCTTTTCACAAGCGACTTCAGCCGCCACGGTGAGTTCGCCGTTTCGCCGTGCGGCGGATG
>JANPIT010000737.1:0-3928 GCA_031425115.1 Opitutaceae bacterium
CGCCCAGCTCTTCCTCGGCGTCGCCCGCTCGCTTCAGGTTTTTGATTTTCCCGCGATTGCCCGGGCCGACCTGCACGTGCACGCGGTTATCCTGGCCCCATTGAAAACTATTCATCAGCGCCTGCACGTTGAGCCGCGCCAAACCCGTGCCGAAACCGGTGAAAACTTTTTCCCGCACCTCCGCGCGACCATCACCATCGCGATCTTCGAAACGCCAGATGTCGGGCGTCGCGCCGACAAACAGCCCGCCATTGGCCCAGATCAAACCCGTCGGCCACGGCAGATTGTCCGCAAACACGCGGCTCGATTCATAATAGCCATCGCCGTCCTTGTCCTCGAGCAGCGAGATGCGCCCCCAGTGCGGCGTGTGCTCCCGCTCCTCCGAATAATCGATCATCTCGCAGACGAACATCCGCCCGCTTTCGTCGAACGTGATCGCGATCGGATCGCGCACCTGCGGCTCGTGCACCGCGAGCTGGAGCTTGAAGCCCGGCTTCACCTTCCACGTCGCAATCGCGTCCTTCGCCTCGACCGCCGGGTAACGCGGCAGATCTTTCGCCGGGTCCACCGCCGTGGCTGACTTGGTCTCGCCATAGACTTGGCGGTAGCTCGCCTTCGATTGGGGCGCCTCGGCGGCAAACACAGCGGATCCGGCGGCGACGAGGGCGGCGAAGGAAAACGGTTTCATGCGAAAGAGGTAGGTTTGTCGTAACTCATCGGTTACGAGTCAACGGAGCAGGTAGGGGAACCGTCCTCGGTGATCCGTCGCGCGGCCGGCGAGCGAAAATCAGCCGGCGTTCGCTCATATTCTCCGCGACGGCTTGGCGAGACGCCTCGCCCTACCGCAGACCTCAATCCACGAACGCCAGCTCGTTCGAAAGCAGCAACACCTGCGCGAGCGCTTCCCACCGCGTGAGCGGCGGGACCGGTTTCGCGTCCTTGTCGAAATCTGCCTTCGCGTTCCACGTGCGCGCACTCAAGTAGGAGGCATCTGTGTCAGGAGTGAACGCGATGATCGGCGCCCACGTGTAGCCATCGGAATTGGGGTTGCCGATGCCATCGACCACGAAGTCGAGCGTCCCGCCCGCGTGCACCTCCAACTCGAGTTTCGTCTCCGCCTTCGTGTTGTGCACTGTCCACTCGCCGTAACGTCGGCCTTCGCTGGATACGATACGGCCGCGCACGCCGTCGCCCGCGGGGTTGGCGTGGCCAAGCGTGCCCTCGATCTTCACCCTGCCCCGCCCGGGCACATTCCAACGCCGGATACTCGCGACGGCCGGGTCCTTCCCGGGATGGCCGCCCGTCGCGGTCACACTGAGGCGGCCCGCTTTCTCATCGGGAAACGCCGCGGCGGGGCTCACCCGTCCGTCTTTGCGCACCGTCATGAGTTGAAAATCCCGCACGCGGCTCGCCGCCTCGTCGAAGCGGCCTTGCCCGTATTGCCATCCCGCCGAAGTTACCTGTCGAGCTTCCATGGCATTCGCCGGCCGGCGCACGAACTCGAGCGCCAGCTGCATCTCGTCGCGCTCCACGGGGCGCTGATACACGACGCGATACAGCGCGGTGATCTTCTCCTGGTCGGCCTTCGCAGATTTTACCGCCGGCTGCTGCACCAGTTGCCGCGCCTGCTCCAGCGCGAACCCGCTGTTCATCATGAAGAGCGCCTGCTGCGGGACGGTGGTCGCAAATCTCCCGGAGCTGCTCACGTCGGGATTCGGATAATCAAACGTGCGGAACATGCCCGGCAGATTCTGCCGGTCGATAAAACCATAAACCGTGCGCCGCGTGGCAAACGGCTCCTTGGTCAAGTCGTCCGGAATGCCGCCCGCCTTGCGGTCGAGCGTGCCGGACACCGCCAGCAGCGTGTCGCGCAAGGCCTCGAGCTCCAGTCGGCGGCGGTTGAACCGATGCACCAGCCGATTGTCGGGGTCGGCCGCGGCCGCCTTCGGATCACCGTCACTGGATTGTCGATACGTGCTGGAGAGAACGATGGACCGGTGCAGCTGCTTCACCGACCAGCCTTGCTCGACGAACGAGGCCGCGAGCCAGTCCAGCAACGCCCGTTGCACCGGCGCTTCCGTGCGCACGCCAAGATCACTCGGCGTGCGGACGAGCGCGTCGCCAAAATGCCAGCCCCACACGCGATTCACCATCACGCGCGCGGTCAGCGGATTCTTGGGGTCCACGATTTCTTCCGCGAGATCGAGTCGGCCACTGCCGCGCTTGAACGGCGCCCGTTGGCCCGTCGCGAGCACCTCGAGAAACTGCCGCGGCGCCTCCGCGCCACGATTCGCCGGATTGCCGCGCAAAAAGATTTGCGTGTTCGCTGCGGCCGGCTTGTCGGCGAGTGCCATCGCCCGCAGCGGCGCACCGGGTTCCGTCCAGTTAAGCGCCTCGATCTCCCGCTTGAGCGGCGCGGTCTTCGTGTCGATCTGCCGCTTCAACATTCGCGCCACCTCATCGTGCTCGAGCGCGGAGGGCGCGTTGTCGGCAAACAGCAGCTCGCGAATCGCGCGCTGGTCTGGCGTGGATTCGGTCGGCGCATCCACGGCGCCGGCGTGCTTGGCGAAGATCACATTGTAGATCGCCGCCGCATCTTTGAGCGACGCCAGCGGCTTTTCCGCTTTGGCGAAGGCCGCCAGAACGTCGGCGTTGACCGTATCCGCGTTTGTAGTTCCGCCGTCAGCCGACGCTTTTTCCGAATTCCCTCCAAAGGCGGGACTACGAGCGCCTGATTCTTTCCACTCCGCTACCAGCACCGCCGCCTTTTCCGCGAACTCCGTCTCCGGCAAGGCCGCGAGCGCGAACCACGGCGCTAGCACGGGATCGTTCGCCTTTGCACGCTCCGCGAGAAACGGCTGCCAGCGCTTCAAAACTTCGACGTTCAGCTTCCGTGGCCCCGCAAACAGATCCATCTTCTCCGTCTTCGGCAGTGCCGCCAGATCGTGCACCGCCAACAGATAATCGCCCGTCTTCTCCCGCACACCGCTAAGGAATTTCTTCACCTCGTCGGTCTCGCGACCCTTGATCTTCGTCTCGAGCTCCGCGCGTTTGCTCAGGAACTGCTCGTAAGCTGGTGACTCCACCAGCGGACCCAGCAGCGGCTTCTCGGTCGGCTCCTCCGACGAGAAAAACACGCCGTGCAGCGAATAATAGTCGGCCGTCGGAATCGGGTCGAACTTGTGATCGTGGCATCGCGCGCACGAAACCGTCAGACCCATCAGTCCACGGGTCACGACATCAATGCGGTCATCGATGATGTCGTTCTGATTGTTGAGAAATCGGCGGCCGAGCGTGACGAAGCCAAGCGCGGCCAGTGCGGATTTGTCGTCCCCCATCGGCAGTTGATCGGCGGCCAGCTGCTCGACGATGAACCGGTCGTAGGGCTTGTCCTCATTGAAAGCGCGGATGACGTAGTCGCGATAGGTGTGCGAAAACGCGTAGCGCCGCTCCACATTGCCCGCGAGATAGCCCGACGACGGCATGGCTCTCAGGCACAGCGACTTCAGCCGGTCTACACCTATGAGGAATTGAACGCGCAGACATTCCGCGATTTCCTCAGTCTGCCCGGAATGCAAACCACGGTCACAGGAATTCTCGGTCAGGATCATCACCCCGCCGACATTATGGGCGTTCTGCTCGAACCGGAGCGGGACGCATGGTGTACGCACTGGCACCGCGATTGGGGCTACAACGTTCCTGATATTGATGTCGAAGCCTTCTTTCGGGCAGTACCAAACCTGCGCCTCTTCAACCAACTCAACGCCGCCCTGTATGATGATCATTCGCTCTGGGTCGTTCCGGGCAGCCATAACCGGGAGGATACGAAAGAGGAGCGTGCCCCGTTTGCATCTATTCCTCCACCTGCCCCCTTGTTAAGAGCCGATATGGACGCGGCAGAGCGCGAGCGGACTTGCTTGGACTATGT
>JANPIT010000738.1:0-1555 GCA_031425115.1 Opitutaceae bacterium
AGGCCTCGCTGTGCGGCGTGATGTTGTTCGGGTTTACGACCGGCACGATGACGCAGGCATCGGCGACTTTGGCGGTGTACCGCCGTCCTTGCCTACGATGCCAATGACGCGCGCGCCGACTTCTTTCGCGAGCTGGAGCGCGGTGACGAGATTGGGCGAGACGTTCTTCTCGAGATTGCCGCCGCCGACGGAGAACACGAGGACGGCGTCTTCCTTCTTCAGGCGGGAGCCGCGCAACCACTCGACGAATACACTGGCCCAGCCCTCGTCGTTGGTGCGGGCGGTGAGCTCGGAGACGTTGTCGGTCGGAGCGTAACACTCGAGACCGCCGATTTTGCGGAAATCATTCACGGCGTGCGACGCGTTGGCGGCGCTGCCGCCGACGCCGAGGATGAACAACCGGCCGCCGCGGGCGCGCACCGCGACAAGTTCGCGCACGCATTTCTCGCAGTCATCCGGATTGAGCTTCGCGATGATCTCGGTGGTCTCGCGGAGGTGTTGAGCGGAATACGACATGGGTGGAGTGAGAAGGCGAAAGCCGAAAGGCGGAAGGCGAAAACTCTCAGCGCCGGGCGCGCAGGAGGGCGTCGAGTTCGTTCAATCCCTCGTGGGAGCCGATCTCGTAGAAGCGCTCTTTGATTTCGTAGCCGGCGAGCTGGCGGCGAGCGACGAGGGCTTTCTGGACCTCGGCGAGATCGACCACCGCATCGCGTGGAAAACCGTCGAACGCCGCGACGCGAAATACCCCGAGCCCGTAGTCGATATGGTGCATCGCGGGCGTCTTTTCCTTTTTGTCGTAACGCCGGATCTCGCCGCCGGAAAATTCGACGTTGCTCGTGTCGTAGCGGCCGTGGTTTTCGTAGACGGTCATCAGACCGAGCTGGCCGGAGTTCAGGAAGAAATCGCCGACGGCGGGGTAGTCGACGGGAAGGTAGCTGTCGCCGTAGAGCACGTAGAACGCGTCGCCGAGCTTGGGCAGCGCCGCGATGAGCGCGCCACCGGTGCCGAGGAGCTTGGGGCCATCGAAGGCGTAGTCGATCTGCACGCCCCACTTCGCGCCGTCACCGTATTGCTCGACGATCATCTCGCCGAGGTAGCCGACGCAGAGCACGATTTTCGTCAGACCGGCGGCTTTGAGGAGCCGGATCTGGTGCGAGAAAAATGGCTCGCCGGCGACCTCGACGAGGAGTTTTGGGATTTTCTCCGTAATCGGGCGCAAGCGCGTGGCCATGCCGCCGGCTAGCAGCGCTACGGGGAGATCGGAGGAGATCATTTTTGGCCCACGGAACACACGGAATACACGGAAGAATTTGAGCCGACTGACATCGTGAGAGTTTTATTTTCCGTGTATTCCGTGTGTTCCGTGGGCAGGCGACTTAGTTTTGCGCGACGACTTTACTGCCTTCGAAGTCGAAGCGGAAGCGGACTTCTTGGAGTCCTTTTTCGCGCATGGCGTGGCGGAGTTTTTTCTTGTCGCCGGCGTAGAACATCAGGAAGCCGCCGCCGCCGGCACCGATCAACTTTCCGCCGAGTGCGCCGTGGGTCATCGCGTAGT
>JANPIT010000739.1:0-14849 GCA_031425115.1 Opitutaceae bacterium
CCTCGAACTCGGCCCGCTCGAGGGTGGTCACAGTTACCTGCTCGATCGCCTCGGCGCGAAGTCCATCACAGCGGTCGAGGCCAACGCCCGCGCCTACCTAAAATGCCTGATCGCGAAGGAAACGTTCGGCATGCCCCGCGCGCGTTTCCTCCTCGGCGACTGCTTGGAGTTCCTGCGCAGCACCGAGCAAGTCTATGACGTCGGCATCGCGTGCGGCATCCTCTACCACCTGACCAATCCGGTCGAATTACTCGAGCTGCTCGCCCGGCGCTGCAACTCGCTCTTCCTCTGGACCGTGTTTTACGACGCCGATTTCGTGGCCAAGAATCCGGTGCCAGGCGCGAAGTTTTCCGAGGCGCTGCAGATGGACACCGCGGGCTTCAAACACACCGTCCACCGCTTCAACTACGGTCAATCCCTCGACTGGAAGGGCTTCTGCGGCGGCGGCGCCATCTACAGCTACTGGATGGAAAAGTCCGAGATCCTCGGTGCGCTCCGGCAATTCGGCTTCACCGACTTCCGCACCGAAGAGCATCCCAACATCCACGGCAGCGCGCTGATGCTCGCGGCGCGGAAGTAATCGGTTATCAGTTCGAACAAAGTAATCAGTTCAGGTCGCGATTTCGGCAAAAGTAGATTCCCCAGGAACCCCAGTTCCGTTTTTGCCTGATTCCTGATTACTGATCACCGATTACTGCTCCCATCATTACTGGTATTTGACGTAGCCGCAGGCACGGCCCAGCGTCTTAGGAGTCACACTTACTCCGATGATGCCCCTCACTCGCGCTGCCGTTATTCCGTTCGCTCTCGCAGCGGCCGCGTGGGCCCAGGACAAGCCCTTGGGCTTGCCCAAAAATTCGCCCTTCGAAGATCGCCGCAAGCCCGCCGCCCAGGTCGCCGCCGCCAGCGAGACGATCGAATTCGCCGGCGTCAGCGCGATGGGCAAACGCACCGATCTCGTCATCCACGACAAAACCTCCAAGAAGAGCCACTGGATCGCCGAAGGCGAAACGAAGGAGGGCATCACGGTTTTGAAATACGATGCGCGCCGCGAGCAGGTCGTGGTGAAGGTCAACGGCGCCGAAAAAATTCTCCAACTGCGCAAGGGCAGCGGCCCGGTGAACGCCGTCGCCGGCGTCCCCTCGCTACCCAGCGGCTTCAACACACCGATGCCCACCGCCTCGGTCGTTCAAACGAATCAACAACCGGGACCATCCGGCGGCGCTCCCTCGCCCATCGCCGAAAGTCCAGTGGCGGCGGCGGCGCAACCCACGCCGAAGCCTGAAGGCCCGCCGACACCGGAAGGCCAGCAGAAGCAGGAGACCGAAGCGCGCATGCTCGTGAGCGATTTGTTGGAGATCGGCATGGCGCAGCGCAAAGCCTACGAGGACGCCCAGCGCCGCGCCGCCTCCGGCGAGACGACGCCCCCTGCCGCTGCCGCCGGTGCTCCCGCGCCGACGAACACGCAGCCGGACAAGCCGTAGTCGGCCGACCGCGTAGCCTCCCTGCGGGGCGCAGCCCAGTATCCTAATAATGGTGACGCGACGCCCTCGTCGCGTTGGTGCGACCGCGGCGAGGGCGCCGCGGCTCCAGGAGCTATGTGCCATCCCGAGGCCCCTACGCGCGCGGCTTCGTGCCCCAGCCGTAGACCCAGAAATTCAGCCGGCCCGCCACGTGCACGTCGGCGAATCCCGCGTGCCGCAGAAAAGCGTCGATCTCTGGGTGGGTGGAGCATTTCGAGATCTGCGACGGGCGCTCCTTCGGCTTGAAGCGCGAACGACTCTCCTCGAACACCGCCCACCCCGCCGGTGAAGCCAGGTCCACATTGTCGCAATAGAATCGCCCGCCCGGCTTCAGCACCCGCATCGCCTCGAGCACGTAATTATAGCGGTCCCACTCCTCCAGATGCATGAAGACGACCGTCGTGTAGACGACGTCGACCGACGCGTCTGGGATCGGCTGCAGATCGTAGCCCGACACTTCCTGGAGACGGGTGTTGTGCAACCCGAGTAGCCGCCGGCCCGCCAGGCGTAACATGTTTGCGGAGACGTCGCAGCCCACCCACTCCTTCACAAACGGCGACAGCACGCGCCCCACCCGCCCCACGCCGCAGCCAATTTCGAGAATCGTGTCGTCAGGCTTTATCCCGACGGTCTCGCGCAGGATATCGACGGTGTCCTCAGCGTCGGCGTGAAACTTGTCCTCATCGGTGTAGCCGGACACGTAGAGATACGCGTCCTTCTTGGAACCCGAGAGCGAGTTCCAGACCGCTTTGTAGTCGCCACGCAATTGACTCATAGCCGCAGAAAACGGCGCGCCCCGCCCCGCGTCAAGTGGGCGGGCAAGCGTCCCGTCTGCAGCCCGCACCGCACCGAGGTGGGCCGTGCACTCCGTGCGCGGCAGCTCGACCAACCGCGCGCGGAGCGCACGGTCCACCTTCGAGCAGTCTCACCTCACTCCGGTTTTCGTGTATTTCGTGTGTTTCGTGGTGATCCTTTCCGAATCACGTTCGCCCTTCTTCCGCCTTTCGCCTTCCGCATTTCGCATTTCGCATTTCGCCTTCCGTGTGTTCCGTGGGCAGTCCGCTTTCTCCGCCTGCTCCGCTACTCAGCCGAGAATCTCCAGCAACCGCACAAACAGCCGGTTCACCCGCGCCTGATTTTCTTTCACCAGCTCCTTGAATTTCGCGAAATCGATCTCCGTTCCTTCCAGTCCGTTCGCGTAATTATCGATCAACGCGAGGCTGTTGTAGCGCAGGCCCGCTTCCGTGCAAAGATCCGCCTCATGCGCGGCCGTCATGCCAATCACGTCGCCCCAATCCTTGATCGCGCGAATTTCCGCCTTCGTCTCGAAACGCGGTCCGCGCATCTGCACATACACCTTGTCGGTGTGAATCCTAAACTCCGGCGCCAGCTCGCCCACGATTTTCGGAATGAGATTATTCGCGATGCCCGGCGCACCGCCTTTGAGCTCGTCGTCGAAAAAAGTCACCGGCCCCTGTTGCAGGCAAACGTAGTCCGCACACGACACAAATGTCCCCGGCGGCAGATCCTTTTTCAGCGAGCCGACCGAGTTGAGCGAAACGATGTCCTGGAAGCCGAGCTGCGCGAGGGCCGCGATGTTGGCGCGGTAGTTGATCGAGTGCGGCGGGAGCGGAAACGAGTAACCGTGCCGGTTGATCAGCGCATGATCGCCCCGGCTCTTGTAGGTGACGGGGCCGTATTTTGTCTCGACGGTCTTCACCTCCCAAGCCGAGAACAGAGTCGAATTGACGATGCTGGTCCCACTGATGAACGCGACTTTCATGCGGCGATGGACGCCGTGCCCTGCCATGATGACAACGCGAAAACATGCCGCCGCCGTCGGTCTACGCGTGACCGCGATGGCGGGGGCGCTGGCCTGCGTGGTTTTCGGCGGAGCCGGCTGCGCGACGCCAGGACCGTTGCACGTGTATGCCATTGGCGGCGCCGATAACCGCAACGTCCGCGACACCGGCGACGCCCGCACCGCGGAAGTGCCGAGCTTCCTCGAAACGGACGAGCGCCTGATCGGTTTCGCTTACGACCCGTTCACCGACCATTTTTTCCTGCGCCTGAATTCAGGCGAACAGGTCCGGGTCGTCGATCGCCCGGCCAAGGCGATCAAACGCGACTTCGACATTGCCGCTCCAGCCCTCGGGAATTCCGGCGATCTCACGGTGCGTCCGCGCGACGGGCACTTGTTTTTCCTGCAAGCAGACTCCACTGCCCTGCTCGAAACCAGCCGCCTCGGTAAAACCATCCGCACGGTCCCGCTCGCCGGAATCACCGCTCCGCCCATCGGCGTCGCGCATGATGCGACCAACGATCGTCTGCTCATCCTCGCCGCCGACGGCCGCCGCGTAACGACCCATGATCCATCCGGTGCCTCCATTGGCGCCCTCACCCTCGCGCAGCCCGCGGGCGCGTGCCTCGCCTTCGATCCTGAGAAACGCGAAATCTACGCCCCCTTGCGCGATCGCCCCGGTGAAATCGGCATATTCGACGAGACCGGAAAATTCCTCCGCCTCAGCGCCGCTCGTGGCGCTTTCGTCGACCTCGGCGTCCGCTCGTTCGTCCGCGTCTTCTAATCTCTCCGCGTCTCCCACTCTTCCGCATCTTCCACGTCTCTCCCTCTTCCTGATTTTCGGCCATGCCCCTCATCGACAAACCGCTGCCCGAGCTTTTCGCCTATCAGGGCCGTAATCCGCGGCCGGACGATTTTGATGCCTACTGGAGCGCCGCGCTGCGCGAACTCGACGCCACGGACCCACAGCCTGAGCTGCGACCGAGCGCGGTCGTGCAGTCGCAAAACGTCGAATGTTTCGACCTCTGGTTCACCGGCGTCGGCGGCGCGCGGATCTACGCGAAATATATCCGGCCGAAATCCGCGGCGCTGTCCGGCAGCGGCGCAGCCAGCGCGAAGAAACATCCGGCGGTCCTTCAGTTTCACGGCTACTCGGGTCACACGGGCGACTGGCTCGATAAATACGGTTGGGCCGCGGAAGGGTTTTGCTACGCAGCGATGGATTGCCGCGGCCAAGGCGGAAAATCGGAGGACAACGGCGCGGTGAAAGGGACCACGCTGCGCGGCCACATCATCCGCGGGCTCGACGATCCCGACGCGCGTAAACTCGCCTTCCGCCAAATCTTCCTCGACGCCGCGCAACTCGCGCGTGTCGTGATGGGCTTCAGCGAGGTCGATGCCGAGCGCGTCGGCTGCTACGGCGCCTCCCAGGGCGGCGCGCTCTCGCTCGTGTGCGCGGCGCTTGAACCGCGGATCAAACGGGCCGCTCCCGTTTACCCTTTCCTATGCGACTACCAGCGCGTGTGGGAGCTCGATTACGCCAAGGAAGCCTACGAGGAGCTGCGCGTGTTTTTCCGGAATCACGATCCGCGGCACGAGCGCGAGAAAGAGATTTTCACCAAGCTGGGCTACGTCGATGTCCAACATCTCGCCCCGCGCGTGAAGGCCGAGGTCCTGATGTTCGTCGGCCTCATGGACACGATTTGCCCGCCGAGTTCGCAGTTCGCCGCCTACAACAAATTACCGGGCAAAAAAGACCTCGTGATCTATCCCGACTTCACCCACGAGGTGCTGCCCGGCCAGCTCGATCGCACGTTTAATTTCATGCGGGGGCTGTGAGGGGCTGCCGGATATTTCTTTTTCTAGACAGGAGTCACAGGAAGCTCGCTGCCCGACTTTTGAGGCCTGTCCTTCCTGTCTCTGCGGTCCTGTCCTTCCTGTCCAAATTCCGTTTCGTTCACCCCACCCACGAAATCTTCTGCATCCGCGTCGCGAGCTCGACGTCCTTTGCCGTCACCTTGTCGCCGGCATCGTGGGTGTTGAGCCGGACGACGACTTTGTTGTAGGTGTTCGTCCACTCCGGGTGATGGTTCATCTCCTCGGCCTCGAAACCGATGCGCACCATGAAGCTGAGCGCCTCGCGAAATGAACCAAACGTGAAGGTTTTCGTCAGCGCATCGCCCTCGGATTTCCAGCCGAGCAACAACGGAAGCGCATTCGTGATTTCGGCGGGTGTCAGTGCAGTGCTCATGCGGCACGATGCGTGCTGAATCCCAGATCGTCAAACGGTCGCGCACCGGACGCATGGCGGCTTGTCAATGCGTGTCGCACCGCCATACCGTCGCTCCGCTTCATGCCTGCTCCCGCTGAAAACGTCCCGCAACACGTCGCAATCATCATGGATGGCAACGGTCGCTGGGCGACGAAACGCGGCCTGCCGCGGATCGAGGGCCATCGGCGGGGCGTGGAGACGGTGCGCACGTGCACATTTGCCGCCCGTGATCTGGGTGTGCGGATGCTGACCCTCTACGCCTTCTCGATCGAGAATTGGAAACGGCCGCAGGAGGAAGTCGGCGCGCTGATGGGCCTGCTCGAGTATTACCTCAAGAAAGAGCTGGAAACGTTCGTGCGCGACCGCGTGCGCCTCCGGACCATCGGCCGCACGGAAGATCTGCCCGCCGGCGTGCAAAAAGTGCTGCGCACGACCACCGAGGAGACGAAGCATTTCACGGATTACACACTCGTGCTCGCGCTGAACTACGGCGCCCGCACCGAGATCGTCGACGCCGCGCGCGCCTACGCTTCCGCCGTCGCTGCCGGCAAAGAAAAGCTCAACGACAGCTCATGGGCGACCTTCAGCCGTTACCTCTACACCGCTGATATGCCTGAGCCGGACCTCGTGATTCGCACGTCGGGCGAGACCCGCATCAGCAACTTTCTTCTCCTCCAGGCCGCCTACGCCGAATTCGTCTTCACGCCTGTCCTCTGGCCCGATTTCACCAAGGCCGACCTCGAGGCATCGATCGCCGACTACAACCGGCGCGAGCGGCGGTTCGGGCTCACGAGCGAGCAATTGAAGCCGGCCGCCACCAAGTGACGCACCGCGCGGTTTAACCCCGGTCTGTCGCTTCGCATGGGCAAACGTATATTCAGCACCGTCCTGCTCTGGACGATCGTGGGCCTCGCGCTCTGGTTCTTCCGCACGAACGGCGCCCTCGTCCTCATCATGGTGATCTCGGTGCTCACGCTCCGGGAGTTTTATCAACTCATGCACGGCGCGGGCTACGACCCGTTCGACAAGTTCGGCATGACGTTCGGCGGCTTGATCACCCTGGGCCCTTGGATCCACGCGCAGTATGCCGCGTGGCCGACGGCCCTGATTTTTCCGCTGGCCGTCATCGTGTTTGCCATTCGCCTGCTCGGCGAACGCACGCCCGAGACGCGGGTCGAGGCCCTCGCGTCGACGCTCTTCGGCCTCGCCTACGTCGCGGTCATGCTCTCCTACCTCGTCGCGATCGTCACGCCCTTGCCAGGCGACACGATCTCGTCCGACGGCCGGCTTTTGCTCTGCCTCTGGCTGATCATGGTGACAAAATTCTGCGACATGGGCGCGCTCCTCAGCGGCATGACTTTTGGAAAACACAAAATGTCGCCGCAGATCAGCCCGAAGAAAACCTGGGAGGGCGCGATCGGCGGCGTGATTTTTTCCGCCGGCACCGGCGCGCTTTTTGCCTGGTTGGCTCGTGATCAATTCCCCGCTCACATGACTCCGTTAGTCGCCGCCCTGATCGCGGCCCCCATCGCGATTGTCGGGATCGTGGCCGATCTCGTGGAGTCGGTGATGAAACGCCGCGCCAATATGAAGGACTCGGGCGCGACGATCCCCGGCATCGGCGGCATGTTCGACCTGAGCGACAGCCTGATCCTCGTCGCACCGATCGCGTATTACTTGTTTCGCCTGCCCTGAAAATCGTTCTCGTTCTTCGGAATGGTTCTCGTTCTCGTCCTTCGTATCCGCCCAGACAGAACGAAGCACGATAACGAAGAACGCGAACGATGGTCCCAGGCTCCGGCATTCCCTCCCGCAAGAAACGCGTCGTCCTGCTCGGCGCGACCGGCTCCATCGGCGAAAACACGCTCCGCGTCCTCGCCGCCCATCGCGATAAACTTGAGCTCGTCGGCATTGCCGCGCGCTCCAACTGGGAAAAACTCGCCGCAATCGCGCGCCAGTTCGACGTGCGTCACGTCGGGGTGTTCGATGACCGCGCCTTCAGCGCCGCCCGCGAAAACCTGCCCGCCTTTCCCGCCGGCACCCACCTCGTCGGCGGCCTCACCGGGCTCAACGAACTCGCGGCGCTCCCGCAAGCCGACATCGTGCTCGTCGCCGTCGTAGGCACGACCGGCCTCGCGCCCGCGCTCACCGCGCTCGCCGCCGGCAAGGATCTCGCGCTCGCCTCAAAGGAGATTCTCGTCCTCGCCGGCAAGTTCGTCATGGCCGCAGCGCGCCAGCACGGTGTGAAATTGCTGCCCGTCGACAGCGAGCACAATGCCGTCTTCCAGTGCCTCGAGGGTCATCCCCACGCAGGCGTGCGCCGCATCGTGCTCACGGCGAGCGGCGGCGCGTTTCGTGACTGGCCGGCCGAACGGCTCGCGCACGTCACCCCCGCCGATGCGCTCAAGCACCCGAATTGGGCAATGGGCCCGAAAATCACCGTCGATTCCGCCACGCTCGCCAACAAAGGCCTCGAGCTAATCGAGGCGCAGTGGCTCTTCGGTTTGAAGCCCGAGCAATGCACCGCCGTGGTGCATCCGCAAAGCATCGTGCACTGTCTCGTCGAGTTCACCGACGGCGCGATGCTCGCCCAGCTTTGTCCGCCCTCGATGACGTTTCCGATCCAGCACGCGCTGCTCCATCCCGAGCGCGCTCCTGGGGTTGATAGCGCGTTGGATTTCACCCGCTTGCTCGGACTGGAGTTCCGCCCCGTCGACGAGACGCGATTCCCAATGATGCGGATCGCGCGGGAAACGATGGCCGCGGGCGGCGTCGCTCCCGCCGTCTTCAATGCGTCTAACGAGATCGCCGTGGCTGCTTTCCTCGACGGGAGAATTCCCTTTCTTGCGATTCCGCGGGTGGTTGAGCACAGTCTTGCGGCCATCAAAAACTTTGAACCCGTGGATTTGCCCGCTGTCGTCGCCATCGACGCCGAGGCCCGCCGCGTGGCCGCCGCCCGACTTTCCCATCTCACTTCGTAACCCGCGCACTCTGTGCCCACTGACCTTCTGCAAACGTTACTGACCAACCTCTGGGTATTCTTCCTGGTCGTGGTTCTCTTCGGCGGCTCCATTTTCGTGCACGAGCTCGGCCACTTCCTTGCGGCCCGCAAACGCGGCGCAGTGGTCGAGCGCTTCTCGATTGGCTTCGGCCCGCCGATTTTCAAGTGGCGCGGAAAGGACGGCGTCGAATATCGCGTCTCCTGGTTTCCGCTCGGCGGTTACGTGCTCCTCCCGCAACTGGCCGACCTCGGACCGATCGAGGGCGAAAGCAGCACCGACGTCGCGAAACTCCCCCCGGTCAATTACGCGACCAAGATGATCGTGTTCGTGGCCGGCGCGACGTTCAACATCCTCTTCGCCTTCCTCCTCGCGTGTATCGTCTGGATCGTCGGTCAGCCCATCACCAGCGAGCTGACCTCCACCACGGTCGCCGAGGTTTTGGAGAAAATTGAGAACGCGGATGGGACGTTGGTGCCCAGCCCCGCCAGCCAGGCCGGCCTGAAACCGGGCGATATCGTGGTCGCCGTGGACGGCGCACCCGTCGTCACATTTGAAGATATCACCGAACATCTCGCCCTCAGCAGCGGGTGGAGCAAGGGCCAGCGCGAAACCGTTTTTCGCGTCAAGCGCGGTGACGAGACTCTTAATCTTTCCCTCCAGCCCGTGTTGAGCGGCAACGAGAAGACTCGCAAAGTCGGCTTCCGCCCCGCGCGCCGCTTTGTAATCGAGAACGTGACCGCCGGCTCGCTCGCCGAGAAGGCGGGCTTCCGGCCGAACGACCAGATTATCGAAGTCGACGGCAAACAAACGCTCTCTCGCACGCAGCTCAGCGATGCCCTGCGCGCCGCGCTCGGCAAACCGGTCGCCATCACCGTGCGCCGCAATGCCGCGAGCGAGACTCTGTCCTTCACGCTCCCCAAAGAAGCGAATGCCGACATCGGCATCATCTTCCGTTCCGGCCTCATCTATTCGCACCCGTCACCCGTGAGCCAGATCTCCGACTGTCTCGTCAAGACGTTCCGCACCTTCTGGGCGTTGATCAACCCGAAGTCCGACATCGGCTTCTCCCATCTCAGTGGCCCGATCGGTATCATCGACAATTTCGTCGCCGTCTCCCGCGCCGGACTGCCCCTCGCGCTGTGGTTCACGATCCTCGTGAACGTCAACCTCGCCGTCTTCAATTTGCTCCCCATCCCCGTCCTTGACGGCGGCCAGATGCTGTTCGCGACGATCGGCCGCCTGCGCGGTCGACCGCTACCCGTCAGCTTCATCATGACCGCCCAGAGCGTGTTCCTCGTGCTGCTGTTCTCGATGGTGCTCTACGTGAGTGTATTTGATGTGCGCCGGATCGTGCGCGACGTCAAAGACCAGCGTGCCGCCGAAGCCGCCGCACCTGCGCAGCCGGCGCCCGGACAGCCGATCGCCCCCGCGCCCGCGCCCGGCAAGTAAACGGCCGGTGTCCGCAGCCGCCTCCCCGCTCGCCAAACGAGCGCTCGTGCTTTTCATTGGGCAGACTTGTCCATGTCCTACTGCGCTTCCCGTTTCCGCACTGTTCGTCGGCCCACCCTCGAGGTGATGGTCGGTTCTGTTGGCGTCGGCGGCCATCATCCGATCCGTCTCCAGTCCATGACGACCAGCGACACTCAGGACGTCGTCGCAACCGTGCAGCAATCGATCGCGCTCGCCGAAGTCGGCTGCGAGATCGTGCGCATCACCGCGCCGAACGTCGCCGCGGCGAAGTGCCTGCAGGAAATCCGCACGCAGTTCAGCGCCGCCGGCTTCGGCCACGTGCCGCTGGTGGCGGACATTCATTTTCTCCCGAGCGCGGCGATGGAAGCCGTCGAGCACGTCGAAAAAATCCGGGTCAATCCGGGCAACTACGCGGACAAGAAGAAATTTGCGGTCCGCGAGTATTCAGATTCCGACTACGACGCGGAGCTGGAGCGGCTGCACGATTCGTTTTCCCCGCTCGTCAAACGCTGCAAGGCGCTCGGCCGGGCCATGCGCATCGGCACCAATCACGGCTCGCTGAGCGATCGCATCATGAACCGTTACGGCGACACGCCGCTCGGCATGGTGGAGAGCGCCCTCGAATTTCTCCGCATCGCCGAGTCGCACGACTATCGCGCCCTCATCCTCTCGATGAAGTCGTCGAACCCGAAGGTGATGATTCAAGCCTACCGCCTGCTCGTGGCGCGGATGGCGGAGGAATCGATGCACTATCCCTTGCACCTCGGCGTCACCGAGGCAGGCGACGGCGAGGACGGTCGGATCAAAAGCGCGATCGGCATCGGGTCGCTGCTGCTCGACGGGCTCGGGGACACGATCCGCGTCTCGCTCACCGAGGACAGCGTCTACGAGATTCCCGTGGCGCAAGCGATCGCCCACAAGGCGATGTCGCTCTGGAAACCCGAACGCGCAGATCAAAAAGCGGAAACGGATTCCATCGATCCCTACCACTTTGCGCGGCGTGCGCCGGACCGCCTCAAGCTCACTCCGCAGGTGGCAATCGACGTCGAGCAGCCGCCGCGGGTCATCGTGCGCGTGGGCCGGCCGGCGGAACTTGCCGCGGCGCTGCCACTGCTCGCGTCTCCAAAATTAAAGGACACGCCGGCCGAGGGCCTGCTCGTGCAGATCGCTTCGCTCGACGAGCTCGCTGCTCTGCCCGATCCCGGCGCGGCCTTCTACGTGCTGGAGTTTCCGGCGTCTCTCGCGGCCGCAGACTGGGCGCGCGCCGCGGACAACTTGCCCCGTGGCACCGTGCTCGCCCGCAAGTTCGGCGCGGCCGACGTGGCGGAGCTCGTGGCGTTCGTGCGCCTCGTGCGCGCGCACGGCGGCGCGCTCGCGGCGGACATCAACCCGGCCGACTTCCCCGCGCTGGCCCCCACCCTGCGCGAACTCGGGCCCGGCGGTCTGATCTTTTCGCTGGCGGCCAAGCCGGCCACCGCCGCGCATCCAATTGGTGGTTACAGGCAATTGGTGGAGGCGCTGCGGTCGATCGACTCGCTCGCCCCGGTGTGGATCCGCAACACCGCCGCGACCGCCTTGCGCGGCGACAATAGTTTTCTCTCGCGGCTCCTCGAGGCGTCCTTCCTCACTGGCGGCCTGCTCTGCGACGGCGTGGGCGACCTCGTCAGCATTGAAACCGAGGCCGACGCTCCCCGCGCCACGAAGCTCACCTACAACGTCCTGCAGGGCGCGGGCGCCCGCATCTCCAAGACCGAGTTCGTCGCGTGTCCAAGCTGCGGCAGGACGCTCTTCGATCTGCAGACCACCACGCAGCGCATTCGCGCCCAGACGGGCCACCTCAAGGGTGTGAAGCTCGCCATCATGGGCTGCATCGTGAACGGCCCGGGCGAGATGGCCGACGCGGATTTCGGCTACGTCGGCGGCGCCCCCGGCAAGATCAACCTCTACGTCGGAAAGAACTGCGTCCAATACAACATCCCCCAAATCGAGGCGGACGCCCGGCTGATCGCCCTCATCAAGGAGCATGGCAAGTGGATCGAGCCGGAGCCGGCGCACGCGTGATCGTGCGTTGTGCGTATTCGAAAAACCCTGCCGCGTGACCGTATCGTAACAAAACGCACGCCGCCGAATGGCTTCCCAAGCCCCTTGCGGGGCCGCGTAGTATCGGGAAAATTACGATGCCTGTGACCGCGAAATCCCCGTCGCGGTCAGGAAAATCGTGGCAACGAAAAAAGCAAAAAACTTATGCTCAGATCCGGTGTGAGTAAGTTGTGGGAAACTTCGCCTTGAAATGGTTTTTTGGTTCACAGTTACTGCGCCCTCGTTCACTCCTGACCTGCTGCCGAATTGTTCTTTCCCATGTCGCACGAGCCAAGCTCCGCGGCCCCCGCTGTAACGCTGGTTAGTAACCACTAGCCATCAAGATCTTATAACTCCATTTCTACCTACCCCATTTTTCTTGGTGGCGGCATCCAAATTTTGTTACCGCGACCAGGCACACCGAGTCGGCAAGTTCGCCATGCTGAAGGACCGTTCTCAGCGCAGTGTGAATAAACCTGCCATCTGACGTCCGTCCATGCCTACTTCTGCCCTCGCCCCCAGTCTCTGGGAAACCGTCAAATGTGACTTTAAGTCACTATTTCCGGAAGATGTTTTTCAAATGTGGTTCGAACCCGTCGTCTGCCTTGAGACGACCCCGGACGCCATGACCTTGGGCGTGCCCAATGACTTCGCCGCGATTTGGATTCACGACAACTACCTCGACCTGATCACGCAGCGGCTGCGCCTGACGGCCGGCCGAGTGGTCAATGTCACCCTCCGCAAGACCGAGTCTTCCGTCCGTGGCGGCAGCGCCGCCAGCAGCACCACGAACGGTCACGCTACGTCCGACCGCGGCACCACCAGCCGCCTCAAGGGCGCTACGCCTAAGCGCCCCGCGCGTTACGACGACCGCGGTCCCGCCGCCGGCACGCTGAACCCGCGCAACACGTTCGAGACCTTCGTCGTCGGTTCGAACAACCAGATGGCCCACGCGGCCTCCATGGCGGTCGCGCAGGCCCCCGCGCAGGCCTACAACCCCCTTTTCCTCTACGGCGAGACCGGCCTCGGCAAAACGCATCTGATGCACGCCATCGGCCACGCGATCATTCGCCACAACCCGGATGCGCGCGTCGCTTATCTCTCCACCGAAAAGTTCACCAACGAGTTCATCCAGGGTCTGCAGGAGAACAGCCTGACGAAGTTCCGCCAGCGCTACCGCCACGCCGATGTGCTCCTGCTCGACGACGTGCAGTTCCTCGCCGGCAAAGAGCGCATCCAGGAAGAGTTCTTCCACACCTTCAACGACCTCTTCGAGTCCGGGAAACAGATCGTCCTCACCAGCGATCGCCGGGCGAGCGAGATCCAGAAACTCGAGTCACGCCTCGTGTCGCGCTTCGAGTGGGGTCTGCCGGCGGATATTCAGGCGCCCGACCTCGAGACGCGCGTCGCGATCCTCCGCACCAAATCGCAGACGCTGAACTGCAACCTGCCCGAGCCGATCCTCAATTTCATCGCGCAGAACATCACCAAGAACATCCGCCGCCTCGAGGGCGCGCTGCTCAAGGTCTCCAGCTACTCGGCGCTCACTAACAAGCCCCTCGACCTCGCCACCGCCGAGCGGCTCTTGCACGACGTGCTGATGGAGCAGGCGCAGAACATCCTGACGATCGAGACGATTCAGAAACGTGTGGCCGATCACTTTCAGATTCGGCACAGCGACATGACGAGCAAGCGCCGGCCCAACAACATCGCGATCCCGCGCCAGATCGCGATGTTCCTCGCCCGCACGCTCACCAAGCACTCCCTGCAGGAAATCGGCGACGCCTTCGGCGGCCGTGATCACGGCACCGTCATCCACGCCTGCAAGGCCGTGGACAACATGTGCGAGCAGGACGCCTCGACGCGCGGCAGCGTGGAGTTCCTCAAGACGCAGCTGTCGAAGTAAGGGAGCGGCGCGCCCAGCGCGCGCGGTTGAAAGTTGAAAGGTGAAAGTTGAAAGTCAGCCCACCGCGGTTTAGCGGTTTGGGTCTTTCAACTTTCACCTTTCAACTTTCCACTCACAGCCATGCAGCTAACTCCCGAGCAGAAACAAGCCGTCGCATCCTGGGTCGCCGCTGGCGACAATCTCTCCGCGGTGCAGAAAAAACTCACGGAGCAGTTTCAGGTCGCCATGACCTATCGCGACGTCCGCTTCCTCGTCGATGACCTCAATCTCGAGCTCAAAGACGCCGCGCCCAAGGTCGATACCAGCGATGTCTCAAAAGCCCAACCCGCGGCTCCCGCGGCCCTGGCAGCGCGCAGCGCTGCACCGGAAAAGAAAGGATTTTTCGACAAGGCGAAGGAGAAGCTTGGTCTGGCCAAACCCGAGGCCGGCGAGGACGACGCAGAGGACGCGATGCTCGAAGACGAACTCGACGCGCTGCCCCCCGAGGGCGCCAGCTCCGTCACGGTCAGTGTCGATAAGGTCACGCTCATCCCCGGCGCGCTCGCGAGCGGCACCGTAACCTTCAGCGATGGCGTCACGGGCAAATGGATCGTCGACCAACAGGGCCGTCCCGGCTTCACCGAGGTAAGCCAGCCCGGCTACCGCCCCAAGCCCGCCGACGCCCAAGCGTTCATGCAGGAATTGAGCCTCTCGCTCCAGCAGCGCGGATTCTGAGCGCGGTGCGTTATACCAACGGCTCCTGATTTATTGCCTGCAGTGCGGCTGGAAAGGTAGGGCCGCGACCTCCGGGCGCGCC
>JANPIT010000740.1:0-5924 GCA_031425115.1 Opitutaceae bacterium
AGGATCGTGCCGGGGGCTTTTGTCGATACGACCACGGTGCAGGCGAAGAAGCTGGCCGCGCTGGCGTGTCACGAGAGCCAGCACGGCTGGTTGCAAGCGACGCAAGGGATGAACTCATATCTGCGCGATATGGAGACGACGGCGCGGGAAGTAGGCCGGATGTCGCGGCAGTTTCGCTTCGCAGAAGGTTGGCGACGGCACTCGCACATGGGATTCTGCGCGGCGGATGCCGATCCCTTGAGCGACGCGCTCGGGAAGAAATATCTCGTGAATCGCGCGTATGAGCGGGGATTGAACGAAGCGTAAACAATGAAGCCAAGGCCTGAACCACAGAGCGGGAAGAAACCGCTAATGTTCGCTGATGGACGCTGATTTCTAGCCACCGAAGAACCACTAATCCAAGCCTCAATAGAATGGAATTTTTGGAAATTCAGATCGGGCGTTGGATTCTTATTCCTAAACATTCCGTTCTATTAGTGACACATTAGTGGTTTCTCCGAATTAGCGATCATCAGCGTCCATCAGCGGTTTCTTCCGTCTCAATTTCATCAATATTTTTTTATGCCCCGAAAATTCAGCACCATCGCCCCGGACTGGTGGGACTATACGACGCTCGATAGCGCCCTCATCGATGAAGCCGCGCGGTTGACGCCCGCCGACATGGTCAAACTCTCGCGCGACGGGTTTCGCGTGATCTTCTACGACACGCTGGAAGAATTCTATCTCGCTGAGGCGCTCGAATACATCACGGCGTGGAAACAAGCGACGGCGGACAATCCCGTTGGAATTTGTGGTCCGATCGGGCCGACGGAGCAGCTGCCACTGGTGGCCCGGCTCGTCAACGAGCTCGGTCTCTCCCTGCGCCACGCGCACTTTTGGGGCATGGATGAATGGTATGCGGATGGCCACGAGGTGCCGGTGACGCACCCCTTGTCCTTCGAGCGCGCGGATCGGGAGCTGTGTTTCAGCCGGATCCGGCGCGAGCTCGCGATGCCGGACGCGAACATGCATTTCCCAAAGGCGGACGTCGCGGCGTATACGAAAACCTGGGACGGCGTGCGCTGCGCCGTGATGCAGGGAGGTCAGGGCGACACGAAGCACTGGGCGTTCAACGACCCCGTGAAACGCGCCGGCGCTTACCGCGATGCCCCGCCGACGCCCGCGGAGTATCGCAAGCTGGGCACGCGCATCGTCGAGTTGCATCCGGTGACGCTCGCGCAGAACGCGCGGACCTCGGGCGGCGGGAATATTTCGATGGTGCCGACGCAGGCAATCACGGTCGGGCCGGTGGAAACGTGGAAAGCGGAAAAAGTTTCCATCTGGCAGGCTGGCACGCACGACAGTCCATTTGGCCAGCGCCTCACGACCCTCATGATCGGAAAGAAGATCGCGGACAGCACGGTGCCGATGTCGCTCCTCGCGGAACACCCGAACGTCCAATTCAATTTCTTCCGCGGCGGAATCGGATCCTGCCAGGTGGAGATGCACTGATGCCGCGCAGAGAAAGAAGCTGAGAGCTGAGTGTCCAGAGTTGAGAGCAGAACCCAAAATCCCGATCCCGACCTGAAGCCCATTTTACCCTGTTTACCCAATGAAGATTATCTCGTCCGTCTTGGTGCTCAGTTTAAGCCTCACGTGGGTCAGTGCTGCGGAGCCGACCCCGATTCAGCCGCGCGAGGTCATTCGCGTTTTTAACGGCAAGGACCTGTCGAACTTTATCACGTGGGAAACGAAGCACGGGAAAGAAGACCCGGACAAGGTCTTCACCGTCGTCGACCAGATCGATGGCGCGCCGGCGATCCGTTGCAGCGGACAATATTTCGGCGGCATCATCACGAAGGACAGCTACACGAATTACCGGATGGTCGTGGAGTTTCGGTGGGGACCAGTGACGTGGGAACCGCGCAAGAACAAGGCCCGCGATTCGGGTATCCTGCTGCACGCGCAGGGCGAAGAGGGCAATTACACAAAGGATTTCAAAGGCGCATGGATGCGCTCGGTGGAGTTCCAGATCATCGAAGGCGGCACGGGTGACGTGATTCTGGTGAACGGCTATGAACGCGGAAAGCCCGATCCCATCGGGCCCCGGTTGAAGACGAAGGTGACGGAAGGCACGAAGCGCTGGAATCCGAACGGCGTGCCGGCGGAATTCACCCGCAGCCGCATCGACTGGCTGCGTCGCGATCCAGACTGGAAGGACGTGCTTGGTTTCCGGGGACGCGCCGATGTCGAGAAACCGGTCGGTGAGTGGAACCACCTCGAAGCGATCGTCGACGGCGGCAACATTGTTTATTTCGTGAATGGCGAAAAAGTGATGGAAGCATGGGAAGGCACCTACAAGGAAGGTCGGCTTATGTTTCAGTCCGAAGGCGCGGAGATTTTCTTCCGAAAGATCGAGCTTCACCCGCTGAAGAAGTAATTGGCGAAAGCAGGAGAATCTGGAACTCAGGAAATCAGGAAGAACCCCTGAGTTTGGATGTGAATGCATTTCGCTGCCGGCTCTGTTCCTGAGTTCCTGATTTCCAGATAATCTTTACCCCCAAACCCCCTCCAGCCCATGTCCACGCTGACTCAATCTGCCATCCGGCTTCGGCTCTCGGCCTTCATGTTTCTCCAGTATTTCATCTGGGGAGCGTGGTATGTGAGCATGGGCCCGTATCTGGCCGTCACGCTCAAGTTCGAAGGGGCCCAGATCGGGCTCGCCTACGGAGCTTTTGCGATCGGCGCGATGATCTCGCCCTTTCTCGTGGGGTTGATTGCCGACCGATATTTCGCCTCGGAAAAACTGCTCGCCGTCCTGGGCATCCTCGGCGGCGTCGTGATGTTTCTGATACCGAGCTGCACAACGTTCGGGTCGTTCTACCCGATGTTGATCCTCTACTGCGCGCTCTACGTGCCGACGCTCGCGCTGGGCAATTCGCTCTCACTGCACCATCTTGCCAATCCCAAGGTGGACTTTCCCCGAGTGAAAATGCTTTCCGCGGTCGGCTGGATCGCGGGGCTCTTTGGGCTGGGCTACATCGCGAGCGCGGAGTCGTCCACCCAGTTCTACCTCGCCGGCGGTGCCTCGATCGTGTTCGGGCTGTTCTCGCTGGGATTGCCCCACACGCCACCGAAGAAGACGGGCGCCAATGTGAGCCTCGGCGAGATTCTCGGACTGGATGCGCTCGCGCTGCTGAAGAAACCGTCCTTCGCGATCTTCATCCTGTGCATGTTTCTCATCTGCATCCCGCTTTATTTCTATTTCGTGAACCTGGGCGTCTATCTCACGCAGTTGAAGTGGACGAACATGCTGGAGAAGACCTCGCTCGCGCAGGTTTCCGACGTGGTTTTTTTCCTGCTTCTCCCGTTCTTCCTCCGGCGCTTTGGCTACAAGGTCACGATCTTCATGGGCATCCTGTGCTGGGTGGCGCGCTACTTTGCGCTGGGTTTCAGCGTCGACGCTGCCGCGGGGCAGACCGCGCTTATCTTCACGGCGATCCTGCTTCACGGTGCGTGCTACGATTTCCTGTTCATCGCCGGTCAGCTCTACGTGGACGAGCAGTGCAACGAACGGATCCGGGGCGCGGCACAGGGCTTCATCGCCTTCATCCTCTGGGGTGTCGGCGCGTTCGTGGGCACCTATCTTGCCGGCGAAGTGATGGGCAAGCATGCGCTCGCAACCCCCATCAACGGTCTCGCGCACGACTGGAAAGCCATCTGGCTCACGCCCGCGTGGGGCGCGCTGGCGGTGCTGGTTGTTTTCTTGATTTTCTTCCGCGAGCCGAAAAAGAACGCGAAGCCGGCGTCGTAATCAAGTCGCCGGCGGTCCGTGGCGGAGCGGCTTGAGGTCAAGTCGCTCCACCTCAATGCGGACTCAAAACGCGGCGAGGGCACAGCGAGGCTGTGCCCCAGGCATTACAGCTCCTTGATGCTGATATTGCGGAACTGCACGAGGCTGGAGGCAGCATTGTATTTGCCGTCCTTGAACCCGCCGTGGTGCTGCAACGCGAAGGCGCCCTTCGCCGGAATATCGGGCAATTGAGCGTTTTCGATCACCGTCTTGCCGTTCAAGACGACGGTGAGACGGTCGCCCTTCATGGTAATCTCAAAGGTATTCCATTCTCCCACCGGCTTGTCGGCCTTGAGTTTTGGGGTCACGCCAGCGCGGACGGCCATCGGCATTTTCTGGTCCATGCGGTAGCCGTAGACTTCGCCGGAACCGATCGGCCAGCACCAGATGTTGAGCTGCGCCTTGCTGGTGCCGCGCAGGTAAATGCCGGAGTCGGCGTTCGGCGTGGGCGTGATGATGTCCTTACCGTCGGGACCCTTCTTGTGCGTGCCGTCCGGCAACACGGTCGGGACAGGATAGAGGCCGGTCGTCTCTTTGATCCGCCAGTCGATCTTGAGGACAAAGTCCTTGTATTCCTTTTCCGACCACAAGTTCTTGTCGGCGCCCGGAGCCTCGCTCCGCGCGTCGTAGTCGATCACGCCGTCGAGCACTTTCCAGTGACCGTTGTCGCCGACGGGCGCTTTCCACCCGGTGAGATCGCGGCCGTTGAACAACGAGACGAATCCGGCGGGCGCGGGAGCGGCGTGGAGCGCGGCAACCGATGCAATGAGAGCAAAGGCGGTGGAGGAAAGGAGCTTCATGGGGGAGTTGGGGAAGTGACAGGTGTCGTTGCAAGAATGACGCGAGGGCCTGAGCGTCGTCGAGTGATTCTTTGGCGGGGCTAGTTTTTCGAGACGCACAAATAATCCGAATACACGACGCTCATCTCCGCATCGAGCGACTTGAAGAGGAACGCGCGCCCGCGCACCTGCGTTTCCACTTTCTGCGGCAGGGTGGGCGCCTCGGCAGCCGGGAGACTGTAGCTCATCCGGGTTTTCAGCGACGCGATCTTCACGCCGAAGGTCGGCTTGAATTCGCTCACGCTGTTGAGCTCGACGGACTCGATCGTGCGCGTGGGCCTGTGCATCACGATCGTTGCGCGCAAGAACGGCGCCGTCTGGTCGCGCGACTCGCCAGGCCGCAGGCGCGAGCGGTAGGTGGTGCGCTCGCCGCTGGTTGAAAGCGTTTCCAGCGTGGGGAGATCGAGTTGATCGAGCAGGTTGGGCGCGGTGCCGGTGCGCGAGCGACGCGACCGCGCATCGGCGTAGTCGCGCAGTTCGGTTTTCGTCGGAGCGCGACCATCCTTCTGCACGAGTTTCCAACGATCGAACTCGGGCCGGCCCGCGTCGTAGCGCTCGACGGTGGATTTGCCTTCCGCGCTGGTCGTCTGGGTGTAAGACCAGCCGCGCGGTGGATCGCCGCGAAAGGCTTTGAGCGCGGCGTCGAATTCGGGTGGGACCGCCGCGCAGACGGTGCAGACGAGCAGGCAAAGAGAGAGAGCGAGACGCATTCGGTCGCGCAGTGTTCGGCGTTCGCGGCTTCGGCGGAAGGTTTTTCGCTTCCGTCGACCGTGAGCCGCGCGAATCAGTCCGCGTCGTAAACTTCCACGAGCGCGATGCCGGTGGTGCCGTCGGCACTGGTGATGACAGCCGTGAATGCGCCCGGGGGAAGCGTGACGAGGAGCGCGGCGTCGAGACTGGCGGCGGGCAATTGAAATGCACCCACCCGCAGCGCCGTCGCTGCAATCACGGTGCTGCTCCGGCTCGTTTCCCAGTCGTCGTTGGTGGCGATGGGCACGTTGCCCCGATACAGCGTCAGGACCGGATCGGCGAGGGCACCGCTGACGCCGAAAGCCGCGAGCGCAGGGCCGATCGCGCGCACGAGCACGCGCCGCGCCTGCGTGCCAGACAGCACGAAGCCGGCGATCAAGGCGTTATCGCCGGCGCCCGCCTCGCCGCGGGTCGAGAGGTTCACAAGCCGCGGGCGTCCGGCTGCGCCAGGAATCGCATCGGCATCGTAGGCCTCGACCAACGCGACGCCCGAGACGTTGCCG
>JANPIT010000741.1:0-17247 GCA_031425115.1 Opitutaceae bacterium
GCGCGCTGCACGCGGGCCGAGTGCTCGGAATTTTCCGCGCGCACCGCCGCGACGTGGAATTTCGGCGCGGGCTCGAGCACCCCGAGGGGAAACACGACGAAGAAGTTTGGTTCCAGCCGGCGCCACTCGACGGCGCGCACACTCGCGACCTTGGAACGGATCGGCACGCCCTGCACATCCCACTCGATCTCGTCCCCCAGTTGCAGGCCCATCTCTTTGAACAATCCCTCCTCGATCGAAACCGGCACGACCGCCTCGCCCCCGGCGACTTGACCGACAAACGTCCCGCTCACCAGTCGCTCCGTGCCCTCGAGCTTGCCGCGAAACGTCGAGCGGTATTCGCGCCGCAGCGTCCAGCCCGGCATCCGGCGCTGTCCGCCCTCTTTCGCGTTTTTCGCCTCGTCGTCCTTTTTTGGCGAATCGCCCTCGGGCGCAGTCGCCGCCGGCGCCACGGCGGACGCGCGCCCGCCGCGCAACAGGTCCTCCACTTTCCGTCCCTTCACCGACGCGATCTTCATTGTGACGATCGGCGCGTGCACGAGCACCGGCGCACCTTCCGTCGTCGTCGATTTTTTCAGGTCTTCGATCTGATCATCCTGGATATCGAAGAGCAGCAGGTTGGGGCGATCACCACCGCTCGAAAACTCGATTTCCTTCAGCAGCGTCGTCCGCGTAAGAAAAAGCGTGAGCATCAAAAACGTCCCGAGTCCCAGTGACAGCAGCAGGAGCACCGTGCGGTTGTTGGGCCGGTAGAGATTCGCCACGCCCTGGCGCACCACATATGGCCAGCGCCGCGGCAGCCAGCGGCGTGCGGCCCACGACACGAGTTTCGCCAGCCCGCCCAAAATGCCGAAACCCACCGCGAGCACCGCAGTAAAAGCCAGCCCGTCACGCACGCGCCCCGTCTGCCAGATCGCAAACAACGCGACCGCCGCCACGATGAAGACGCCGATCGCGATCCGCCAGGGATCAGGCCCTGCGCCGATGCGGTCGGCAAACGCCGAGCGCAGCGCGACGAGCGGCGAGACCCGCCGCACCGCGAGCAGCGGCAGCAATGTGAACAGCACGCAGATCACCAAGCCTGCGCCCGTCCCGCGCGCCACGGCGGGCCACGCGATAAAGAACTTCACCTCGAACGGCAGCACATCCCCGAGCATGTGCGGCAACGCCACCTGCACCGCGAGTCCGAGCGCGGCCCCGACGAGTGCGCCAAACACCCCGAGCGCCACGCCCTGCACCAGATAGACGCCGAAGCTCTGCCGCGCGGTTGCGCCCAGGCAGCGCAGCATCGCGACGGTGGGAATCTTCTGCTGCACATAGACGTGAATCGCGCTCGCGACGCCGATCGCGCCAAGGAAGAGCGCCACGAATCCGACCAGGCCCAGGAAGTTCTCAATGTTGTCGAGCACGCGACCGAGGTTGCGCTTTCGTTCCGCCACCGTGTCGAAGCCCAGTCCTTCGCCGCCAAAGCGCTGCCGCATGTCGCGCTCGACGGCATCGGGCGTGCGCTCCAACGGCAGCCGCAGCATGGTGCGATGGCGCACGAGCACATTGCGCTCGGCGAGCCCCGTCGCCTCCAGTGCTGCGCGCGGAATGAGCGCGCGGGGTGCAACCGTCGCCGTGAGCGCCGATGATTCACCCGGCAGCTTCTGCAAGGCACCGATCACCGTGAACAGCGTGGTGCCCAACTTCACCGTGTCGCCCACCTTGGCGTCGAATTGGCGGAGCAACGTTTCCTCGACGATGGCCACGTCGCCGCCCGCGCGCAGCCGCGCCGGCGCATCGGCCGGCACCGTTACGAAGTCACCATAGAACGGAAAATTTCCCTCGAGGGCGCGCACGTTCACGAGCCGCGTGAGATTGTTCGCGGTCGGGAAAACCATCATCGACGAGAAACTCATCTCCTGCGCGACTTCGGTGGCGAAGCCCTTGACGTAATCCCGCGGCGCCGCGCTGAGCGGCTGACGACCCGTGATGATCAAGTCCGCGCCGAGCAGACCCTTGGCCTGGTCGTCGATCCCCCGTTCGAGATTGGCCCCCAGCGAGCCGATCGCGACAAGTGCGGCGATCCCGAGCACGACCGAAAACGAAAACATCACCAACCGCCGCCGCGAAGCCCGCGAATCCCGCCAGGCCATTTTCAGGATGAAATTCATTTTGAAACCACGAAATACACGAAAAACACGAAATCGATCCGCTCAGACTACGATGCGCTCCCACTCTAGTTTGGGATAGTGACCGAAGTTCACCAAGAGTCCGAGTCGATGCCCGGTCGCGCGAAGGTAATTATGAACTTGGGCCCGATGTTCGTCCGCTAGGTGGGAGACCGCTTTGATTTCGAGTATGATTCTCTCGTAGCAAACGAAGTCAGGGGAATATGTCTGCTTGAGCGCCACACCCTTGTAGCCTAGCGCCAGTATTGGCCGCAGCGCGAAAGGCACGTTCTGCGCACGAAATTCTATCTCCAGACACTCGTGGAAGACTGCCTCAAGAAATCCGCAGCCTTTTTCTTTATACACCTCCATACACGCGCCCATGATGCGATACGACTCTTCGCGATAGAGTATATCCGTCATGGTTTTCTTTCGTGTATTTCGTGTGTTTCGTGGTTTCCCCCTGTCCGCTCATCGCTCACCACCGCTCCGCCCTTCAATCGCAGGATTCGCTGGCAGCGCTTCGCGAGTTCGAGGTCGTGCGTCACGAGGACCAGCGTCGTCTGCCGTTCGTGGTTCAGATTGAAGATCAGCTCCACCATCGCATGCGCCGTGTCGCCATCGAGGTTCCCCGTCGGCTCGTCGCAAAACAGGATCTTCGGGCGATTCATGAACGCCCGCGCCAAGGCCACCCGCTGCTGCTCACCACCGGACAGCTGCACCGGATAGTGATCGCACCGCTCCCCGAGCCCCACGCGTTGCAGGAGCCCCTGCGCCTCACGTTCCGCCTCGGCCCCGCCCTCCCCGCGCAGTTCCACCGGGACCAGCACGTTTTCCACCGCGGTCAGCGTCGGCACGAGCTGGAAGTTTTGAAACACGAAGCCCACGTGGGCGTTCCGCACCAGCGCACGCGCATCTTCGCTCAAGGCGCCGATCGATTGGCCGGCGAGCTCGACCGCACCGCCACTCGGTTGGTCGAGGCCGGCGCAGAGACCGAGCAGCGTGGTCTTGCCACTGCCGCTGGGGCCCACGATGGCGAGGCTGGCGCCTGCGGTGAGCGCGAAGCTCACCTCCTTCAGCACGGTCAGCTCGTGGCCGCCGGCGGTTGCATATGTTTTGGTCAGTCGGTCGACGCGCAGCATCATCGGCTCAGGCATAAAAGATACTGGCCACGAAAGACGCGAAACGGCACGAAAGCTAGTTTAAGCGGTCGTTTTAACCCATGAGCGTCGTCTGGTTTCGCCTAATTGCATCCGTCCTTGTGCTCGCTTCAGCCCTCGCTGCGCGCGGGGCCGCGCCGCGCACGATTGTGTTTTTCGGAGATAGCCTTACGGCCGGCTACGGCCTGGCGGATCCGGGCACGCAGGCTTACCCGGCGCTGCTGCAGGACAAAATCGAATCGGCCGGTCTCGGCTGGCGCGTCGTCAATGCCGGGCTGAGCGGCGAGACGTCGGCCGGTGGCTTGCGGCGGGTCGATTGGGTGCTGCGCCAGCCCATGGATGTCTTCGTGCTGGCACTCGGCGCCAACGACGGCCTCCGCGGTATCAGCCCTGAGGTGACACGCAGCAACCTGGAGCAGATCCTCGCCCGCGTGCGCGCCAAGAATCCGCAGGCCAAGCTCGTCCTGGCCGGGATGCAGATGCCGCCCTCGATGGGCGCGGATTTCGCGCGCGATTTTCAAAACGTGTTTCCCGTGGTCGCAGAAAAAAACCGCGCTGAGCTGATCCCATTCCTCCTCGAGGGCGTCGGCGGCAGCGCCCGCCTCAATCAAGCCGACCAAATCCATCCCAACCCCGCCGGCCACGAATTGATTGCCGAAACGGTCTGGAAGCTCCTCCGTCCGTTGTTGTGAAACTCTCCGCCCGCTTCGGTCTAATCGTCCCTACTCGCCTACTTGCCAGCCTGCTCCTGGCGGGAGCGGTCACCGCTCGCGCCGCCGAGGACTGGGCCCCCAATCTCACGACGACCGCGACGTGGAATAGCAACGCAACGAATTCCCAGGAGTCGCTCGACCAGATCGATTCCATCGCGTTGCTCGCCGATCTGCTCTCGAGCCGCAGTTACGCCGTGGGCCGGACCGATGCCTTGCTCGTCACCGCCCATCTCGGCGCGGAGTGGTGGCCCCGCTACAGGGGTCTCACCCGCGGCGCCGCCGGCGGCCGCGTCGAATGGCGCCACACCTTCGGCCCCGGTCCCCTCGCGCCCACGCTCTCGCTCGAAGGCTCCGCGGATGCCGTCGCGGCTCGGGAAACCGGCCGCCGCGGCGTCGCCACCGGCGTGACGCTCACCGCCCGCAAGCGCTTCGATGCGCGCACCCGCGGCACCGTCTGGCACGAGGTGTCGTGGATGGAAGCGCGCTATGCCACCTTCGATCGCGCCGCGAGCGAGACCGCGCTCGAGCTCGATCGTGATCTCAACGACACCGCGCGACTCACGTTGACCGTGCGGTTTCGCGATGGAGACATTGTCACCTACGCCACCCCGCCGCGCGCCGATCTCGCCGCGCTCGCTCCGAATCAGCTCGACGTGGACACCTTTGGCCGGCCCATGCGCGCCTACCGCGTCGACGCGCACACGTGGAGCGCGCGCGCCGCCTACACCCGCGCGCTCGACGAGCGCTCCGCCCTCGTGACCGCCTACGAATGGCGGACCAGCGAGCGGGCGACGTTGCGCGTAACCAATCACTTGATATCGGTCGCACTCGTCCATCAGTTCTAAAAGGCACAGAAACGTTGCGGAAACAGTGCGGCCACACTTATTGCCTTCGCCATGACTTTACCCCGAAGCCTTTTCCTCTGGGCTTCTGTCTTTTTATCCACTCTTCCCCTCCACGCGGTAAACTACCGTATGGAAGCGTCCACTACGTGGGCGGAGAACATCACGCGTGCCTCCTCCCCCGGCGATTGGCGCGACGCGACGCGGATTGATGTGCGGGGCACCGCCGGCGTGCTGCAACAGTGGACCGCGGGCCTCGTGACGACCGCAGAGCTCGACGCCGGGTTCGAACGCGTCCCGCGCTACTCCGGCCTCGATGCGCTCACGGCGGGCTTCGGCGGCCAGGCCCGCCAGAAATTCGGCTTCGGGCCCTATGCCCCCGTCCTCGCGTTCGCCGCCAGCCTCCACGGCCGGAATTCCAAGCGTCCGGGCGACGATGGGTGGACCGCCGATGCGAGCCTTCGGCTCAGCAAGCGGCTCACCTCCGCCTGGCGCGTCGGCGTCGTCGGCGACTGGCAGCAACATTACGCGGAGAGCAGCATCTTCGACACGCGCCACCACCGGTTCTTCGCCACGGTCGCGTGGGACATCACGCCCTGGTTGCAACTGTCGCACGGCAACGGCCGGCTCTGGGGCGACTTCACCGCCAACGCCTCCTCCACCGTCTGGGCCCGCGCGCTCTCCGGCGCCTTGGGCGCCCCCGTGCGCGATTATTACAACACCGTCTCGTGGGCCGCGCTCGATACCTTTGGTCCGGGCTGGGTGACGTATCGGGTTTCCGGACGCGTGAGCTTCTGGTGGCTCGAACTGGCGCCGGCCATCGGCCCCAACACGTCGCTGCCGTTGCGCTATGAGAGCCTTTTTTCCGTCAATAAGATCGGCGTGAAATACCGCCAGAATCTCGTGACCCTCCAAGTCCTCCATCGCTTCTAATCATGCGTGCCGTCGCTCTCCTCCTCAGCGCCCTGCTCGCCCCGCTCGCTTTCGCCGCGGCGCCCGGCGGCACCGTGCGGGTCGAAGTCAAAGATCCCTCCGGCACACCCGTCGAGGACGCGGTCGCTTCGCTCTTGCCGCTCGATGCCGCCCCCACCCTCACTCCGCCCGCGGCCGCGGTGATCATCACGCAGAACGACGAGGATTTTCAGCCCTACGTCACGGCGATCGTCACGGGCACGCGCGTCAATTTTCCCAACCAGGACAAGGTCGCGCATCACGTTTTTTCCCAGTCCAAGCCAAAGTCGTTCGAGATTCCTCGCTACCGCGGTGAGCCGAAAGACACCGTCGTTTTCGATCAACCGGGCATCGTCCCCCTGGGCTGCAACATTCACGACTGGATGCTGGCCTACGTCGTCGTGCTCGCGACGCCGCACTTCGCCAAGACCTCCGCCAGCGGCAGTGTCTCCCTGCCCGGTTTGACCGCGGGTCGTTACCGGCTCGAAGTCTGGCACCCGCGGGTCAAGGAACTGGTCACGCGCGAAATCGCGATCGCCGGAAACGATGACGCGGCCCAGGTGATCTCCGTCACGTTGAAACCCGACAAGCGGATCCGCCGCGCGCCGGAGTCCGGCCCCGGCGGATACAAGTGACAACCTGGCCGAGGAACTCGAGAGGAAGCGAAGCCGCCCGCGGCTTCGGCGAAACGGAAAGGCGTTTCGTAAGCGAGCAAGCGCGGCCGGTCTGACCGCGCGCGGTGCTCGGTGACATGATCTTTCGACCCAAAAGTTTCGGTGCCAAGTTGCTCCTGCTTTTTGTGCTGGTCGTCGCCGCCGCCCAAATCGCGAGCTGGCTGATCGTTTCGACCGCACACCGCAGCCAGGCCGAGACGCTGATTGACGAAGAACTGCAACGCGCGGCCGGCGCGTTCGAACGCATCGTCGCGGAACGCAATCAACTGCTGGCCGCCGCCGCCGGCACCGCCGCTCGCGACTACGCTTTCAAACAACTTTTCGCCGGCGAAATCGACACCGAGACTCTCGCGTCGGCCCTGCCCAGCCTGCAGATCTGGACCAAAGCCGACCTCGTTACGGCGCTCTCCCTCGACGCCCAGACCATCGCCTCCACCAGTCGCGCCACGGCGGCAGCCAACGCCTACGGTCAGCTCGTCGCCCGCGCAGACGCCGACCCCAATCCGATCCCGACCGCAACGTCCTACGGCTATCTCAACGGCGAGCTCTACTCGCTCGCGATCGCACCCGTGCGCGCGCCCGACGTCGTCGCCTGGCTCGTCATCGGATTCAAAATCGACGCCGCCTTTGCGGTCACCCTGCGCGAGCAGACCGGCATCGACGTTTCATTCTTCGATCAACAAAACCGTCCCCTCGCGTCGACTTTGCCCGAATCGACGCTGCGCGCGCTCACCGCGCAACTGCCAACCTTCAGCACTATCCGCGAGAGCACCGAGGTGTCCCTCGCGGGCGAGACCGCCCTCGTCGCCACGCGCCCCCTGGCCGCCGGCGAGCAACTATCTGCGACGCTCACGCTCCAATATTCCCTCGACGTGAAGCTCCGCCCCGCCCGCTCCGTCGAACAGCTCATGCTGGTCGTCGCCGTCGGCAGCCTACTGCTCGCCGTCGTCATCAGCCGCGCCTTCGCGCGCCGCATCGCGCGGCCGATCGTGGAACTCGTCGGCCACACGCACCGGATCGCCGCCGGTGACTACTCGGTGCGGAACACTCGCTACCGTCCGGACGAACTCGGCCGCCTCTCCCAAGCCTTCGATCAAATGGCGCTGGGCCTTTATGAACGGGATCGCACGCGCGACTTGCTCAACAAAAACGTCTCGCCCGAAGTCGCCGCGCAGCTCCTCCGTGATGGCGCCGCGCTCGGCGGCGAGGAGCGCGAAGTCACCATCCTCTTCGCGGATCTGCGCGGTTTCACGACGCTCAGCGAGAACCTCACCGCACCGGAATTGGTCGCGCTGCTCAATCGCTACCTCGATCGCATGAGCGCCGCCATCGAGGCGGAAGGCGGCATCATCGATAAATTCATCGGCGATGCGATCATGGCCCTCTTCGGCGCGCCCGTCACTCTCCCGAACGCCGCCGATCACGCCCTCGCCGCCGCGCTCGCAATGGAAAAAGCCCTTGCCGTGCTCAACCTCGAACTCGCCGCTGAAGGTCGCCCGCCCCTCGGCATCGGCATCGGCATCAATTCCGCTCGCGTCGTGGCCGGGAATATTGGTTCTCAACGACGCCTCAATTATTCGGTCATCGGCGATGGCGTAAACATTGCCGCCCGACTCCAAGCTTTGACGCGCACCCCGGAATACCAGACTAACATTATCCTGAGCGCCGCCACCCGCGTGGCGCTCCGCACCTCCGCCACCATCGTCGCTCGTCCGCTCGGCCGGGTGCAGGTCAAGGGCCGCGCGGAGCCGGTGGAGATTTTCGCGGTGGCCTCCTGAAGCGGGCATTTGTCGCTCTCGCGACGGCCGGGTGCCGATCAAGAGTCGCGCCGATCCGGGCGAGATCCTCGCCCTGAAAGCGGGGCCGTATTCGAACTCCTGATTCGCGGCCCATACCTGGGTCGCGCGCGAGCTGCCTCAACGCGGCAGCTTTTGCGTCCGCGCCTGCAAAGCATCGATCTCCGCCCGGAGCCGCAGCATCGCCGCTCGATCCGCCCGCAGGCGCTCAATCTCCGCCGGCGCCGGCTGGCTGGCCTTCAATTTTTCATTTTCAGCCCGCACCTGCGCCACGGCTCGCTGTGCATCGCGCAACAACGCGATCTCTTGCCGCAACGCTTCCGCCGCCTGGCGCTGTAACGCGAAACCCGCGCCGGCCACTATAGCCAACGCGAGCAACGCAACCGCGATTCCGTGAGACGCCCTCATGAGTCAAGGGAGGGTTCGCACTTCGAACGGCGCCAGTTGCACACCGCCCGCCGCGTCTTTCTTCTGCTCCGTTTTCGGCGCCGGCAATTCCGGGACCGCGCCACCAGCCAGGTTAAAAACAATCGGCACCTGCATCCGCGTCGCGACGTCCGTCCCGCCTTTTTTACCCGCCGCAAACTTCCATTTGCTCACCGCGGCCACGGCGGCCTCTTCGAAGTCGCCCTGCGTGGACCGCAACGCCACCGCCTGCTGCACGTCGCCATTCGCATCGACGACAAATTCCACCACCACTTGCCCCGCCACGCCCGCGGTGCGGAGGTGCGCCGGATATCCGGGACGCGCCTGAAACTTCGGGCGCGGCATCTGATCGAGTCGCGAGATCTCGAAGACTTGCGCCGCGTTCGCTGCCGCCGCTGTCGCCCGCGCTTCCTCCGCTCGCGCGATCTGCTGCAACCGCTGACGCAGCGCGCCCGCCTCTTCCTGCAAACGCACGAACTCCGCGTCGTCGCGTTTCAACTCGGCGACCTCCACGGCGAGTCGCGCGAGTTGGAGATTTTCCGCCCGCAACGGTGCGACGGACGTTGTCTCGCGTCGCAGCGCGTCCGCTTCCGCGCGTAAATCTGCCGCCGTGTCCGCCTGCACCACCAAGCCCGTCGCACCCGCCACCGCGAGCGCGCCCGTCAATCCCAGTTGTAGTTTCGTCATGCTCATAAAATTGGTCAGCGCGGACATCCCGCCTGCCGCCGTGCCGGCCGCCGCGCCTCCGCCGAGCGCAACCGCGGCGCCGCTCGTCAACGCCACCCCCGTGACAGTTGCCGCCAGTCCGACCGGGGCGGCGAGCACGGCTTGACTCGCCAACGCGACCGCGAGCGCTCCGCTCGTGGACTTCACGCCGCGGCGCTCGAGCAGTTCGCGCAGTTTGTCGAGCGCGCGCTCGACGCGCATCCGCGCGGTGTTGTCGGCGACATTCAACTTGGCGCCGACCGTCGCGAAATCGCGGCCTTCAAAAAAGCGCAGCAAGATCGCCTCGCGTTCGTTTTCGTTCAGCTTCCCGAGCGCTTCATCCAGCACCGGGCGCACGCGGTCCCAGTCAAGCCGCGCGGAAGGATCGTCGTGCATAAGTTCGTGGAGGCGGTGGGCCTCGTGCTCCCGCACCTGCCGGCGCCGTTCGCCGCGCACCAGTTTCGCCGTCGCAAAGCGCGTGCTCGTGAAAAGCCACCCCGCGAGCACCCGATGCCGCGCGAGCGTTCCGGCCTTACGGGCCATGTCGGTGAAAACGAGCTGCGTCGCGTCCGCCGCCAAATGGGCGTCGCCGTTCAACTGCCGCAGCGCCGCCGAATACACCAGGTTCACATGCCGGCGCACCAGCTCGGCAAATGCCTGCTCCTCCCCTTCGTTGGCGTAGCGGCGGAGGAGGTCAGCGTCGTCATTCATGGCAGTTTCATCTCCTAGCACCCGCCCACGATGAGATCGCACAAAAAATTGCGTGGGCCTTCACCAGACGGAATCCCCTGAATCAAACCACTCAGAGGGAGTGCCCACGGAACACACGGAATACACGGAACCAGTCGCGATGCATTAGCCGGAGAAAAGTTCAGTTGCCCGATGGCACCCTGTCGAGCGCGCGCAGTGCATTCCGTTCACTCTTTTCCGTGTAGTCCGTGTGTTCCGTGGGCAACTCCGTCGGGTCGACGAGTGCGTCACGCGTTCATCGCAGCATCCGCTGCGTCTTGCGCACGAGGTCGATGAACTCCCCGCGGTAGCCGCCCGGATCACCTCCGGCCCCGACCGCGGCGTTCGCCGCCCAGGCCACGACGTCCCCGAGCGTGCCCGCGCCTTTGTGCGGCGAATCGCGGAGGATCATCCCGAAATGCGCCACGGCCGCGGCGAATCGAAAATCTGCACTCGCATGGGCAAAGCGCGTGCCCGCATCGACGAGCTCAAAGTCCTTCGAGCGACTCACGATGCCGTCAGGCTTCTTGTAGCGCACCGTGACCGTCACCAATTCGTCGCTCGGCGGCTCGGGCGGCGCCAGCGGCATCTCGAGCCGGGAACTCACCGCGCCCTTGGCCTGGTATTTCGGGGCCGGCGCGAGCGCTGCAGTTGTCACCCGATCGCCCACGCCAAACGGAACAACTTCATAAAGCGCCGTGACCGTGTGGCCCGCGCCGATCTCGCCCGCGTCTACCTTGTCGTTGCTGAAATCCTCTTTCCGCAGCTGCCGGTTTTCATAACCGATCAACCGGTAGCTCGCGACCTTCGCGGGGTTGAAGGTGACTTGGATCTTCACGTCTTTCGCCACCGTGACGAGCGTGCCGTTGACCTGTTCTGCGAGCAGCTTTTCCGCTTCGCGGCGCGAATCGATATAGCCGTAGTGGCCGTTACCCTTGTGCGCGAGCAGCTCGAGCGTTGCGTCCTTCGCGCGGCCCATGCCGAAACCGAGCACAGTAAGGAACACCCCGGAACTCGCCTTCTCCTCGATTAATCCGACGAGCTCGCCGCTGTGGGTCGTGCCGACATTGAAGTCGCCGTCCGTGCAAAGTATCACGCGGTTGATCCCGTCGCGGATGAAGTGCGCCTTCGCGATATCGTAGGCGAGGTGAATGCCCAGCGCGCCATTCGTGGCGCCGCCCGGCTTAAGGGCCTCGAGCGCCGCGAGGATCTCGCGCCGTTTCGCGACCGGCGTCGACGGCAGCGCGAGACCCGATTCACCGGCATAGACCACGATGGCCACGAGATCGTCGGGCCGCAGCTTGCTCACGAGCAGACGCATCGACTCTTTCACGAGCGGTAACTTGTTGGGGTCCGACATCGAGGCGGACACATCGATCAGGAAAACCAGATTCGCTGGCGCGCGCTCCGCGGTGCTGACTTCCCGGCTCTTCAAGCCGACCCGCACCAAGCGATGCGCCGGTGCCCAGGGCGCCTCGGCGACCTCGAGCGACGCCGCGAACGGCGGCACTTCTCCGCGCTCTGCCTTCGGCGCCGGATACGAATAGGCGAAGTAGTTGAGCAGTTCCTCGATCCGGACCGCCTCCCGCGCCGGCACCGCCCCCTGCTCGATCATACCGCGCACGTTTGCGTAGCTGGTGGTGTCGACATTGGCGGAGAACGCCGACTGCGGATGCTCCGCCACGCGGAGAAACTCGTTGTCCGCCCCAGGCGCAGCGGTTGCTGCGTTCCGCGCGAATTCCGCGCCGGCGGGCGCGCGCGGCAGATTGCGACGCTCCTCGAGCCCGCGCGTCGCGGGCAGAAGACGGCTGCTGCGCGACAGCGTCGTGAAGCCTTCGAAGATGTCCGCGCGCACCGTGAACGCATCGAGCAACACGATCTCGTCCTCGGGCTTGGGCGGGAAATTCGTTTTCGTCGGCGGAGGCGAAACCGCCTGGGCCAGCGTCGTGAGCGTCACCGGTCCCTTCACCCCCGGCGGCATCGCATCGGGCTCCGAGGCGGCCAACGTCACCGCCGGCAAAACGGAAGTCACCTCTGCACTCGCGCCGCCGGTTGCAGCGGTCGACGACAACAATCGCGGTCCCGTGCGCGGCATGAGCACCTCGGTTGGACTCGACCCCGCGAAAGCCAAACCGCTGCTCTCTGCGGGCGAGCGGGTCGCCGGCTCCGCCAAGGCGCTTGTCGCGGGTGTCGTGGGAGTCGCGATAGACACGGCCTCGGTCGGCGCGACGCTGGCGGCGAAAGACTCGGCCGGCGCGCTCACCGCTGCCAGCGGCACGGCGACGTAAGTCGTCGACGGGCGAGCGCGCGCTTCCGCCGCGAGCCGTTGGTTTTCCTGCTTCAGATCATGCTCGTCACGATTCAGCGCGACCAGCACCGCGAAGCACGCCGCCGCGAGACCGGCGATCACGAAATAGAATTGCGGAAAACGGACGACCTTCCCGCGCTGGCCGGTCCGGCTATACGCAGGATCACTGGCGCGCGGCGCCCCTCTCCCCACCTTTTCTGCCGGCGTGATCCGCGGCGCTGCCGCAGCCGGCATCCGCGCGTGTCCGCGGCCCGGCGCTTTTGCGATCCGTGACGCCGAGCGGTGCCGTTCATTCGCCGCCACGATCGGTTCGTGTTCGAGCGCCGCGGTCATCTGCTGCGCCGCCGCCCGAATCTCGTCCACGACCGCCCGGAGCGCCGGCTCTTCGCGCAGCGCCGCCTCGACCGCGGCACGGTCATCCCCGCTCAGCTCTCCCAGAGCGTAAGCGGTGAGTTTCGGATCGTCGGGCTGAAGCAGGGGACCATTCATCGATGCAAATTCCTTACGGCCGCTGCGCGGCGAATTCCGTGCGCAGGCGCGCGACGGCGGTGTGAATCAAAAAGCCCACGTTGCCCACCGACAGCGTCGTGATGCGGGAAATTTCCTTGTAGCTGAATCCGTTTTGGAATTTCAGCCGCACGCATTCCTGCTGGTTGTGCGGCAGGCGGTCGATCATCCGCAGGATGGCCGCCTGCGTCTCGGCGTGCTCCAAGTCGCGTCCCGGCCGCGGATCACCCGCCGTCACGCGCTCCACCTGCCCATCGTCGAAGCGCTTCATCCGACTCTCCTTCCGCAGCACATCAAGCGCGCGGTGCCGACAAACCGTGAACAACCACTCGACCGCATGGCCGTCGATCGCGTCGCGCGGCTGGGCCATGAGCTTGATAAATGTATCCTGGACGACATCACGCGCCCGCTCCGGATCACCCAGGAGCCGCGCCGCGTAGCGCGTGAGAGGTCCCTGCTGTTCCGCGAAGGTGCGTTCCAGAAAACCGGAGTCTTCATGCGAGGAAGCCCGAGCGTTCGGTTGCGAGGAGAACATACGGGGTCGCTGGTTAGACGCGCGAGGGGGCCACTTCTTAGAAAGTATTTGGCCGATTTCCTCGCTCAGCGATTCACGTAAAGCACATCGAGGACGTTACGCACAAACTGCTCGTCCGCTACACCTTCGGCCGCTTCCGCCGGTGCACCGGCAACTCCCCGCAGGTGCGTTGCCAGATCCGCGAACAACCGCACGCGCGCATCGGCCTCGAATTGATCGCGCCGCGCCACGGCCGACCAAATCGCCTGCGCCTCCGCCGGCGATACCGCCTGGCGCAATCGGGCCACGGCCGGCGCATGCCCGCGCAACGAATTGTATTTGTCGCCGCGCAAGCTGGCAAAGTCCGGCTGCGGCTCCGGCGGTTCCCACACCACCAGCGTATCCGCCGCGAGATCACCGAGCCGTTGCGCTCGCTGGTTCACCAACGCGGCCACCCCGCCGACGAGATAAAACCCCGGGAGTCCGTCGACGAAGCGCAGCAGGTTGCGCAGCACCACTTGCGCAAACGACAACCGCAGCCCGCGCGCATCCACGACGCGCAGCCGCAGCACGCGTTTGCCCACCGTCTGCCCGCGCCACAGCCACTCCGTCGCAATCCCGTAGCCTTGCGAAAAAACGAAATACCCGATCGTGAGCACCATCCCCGCGAAATCACGCCCGACCAGCTGCAGCAGACTCAACCCCGCCCCGATCACCGCCCACGCCGCCGCCACGACGGCCCCATCGATCAGAAACGCTGCCGCCCGCAGCACCGGGCTCGCCAGCCGCACGGTGAACGCCACGCCCTCCGGCGTGCGCACCCGCAGCAAATGAGTGCGTGCGGCAGTCATCGGCGTGCGGATTCCTCGCCCTTCGCCACGCGACCCGCCCGAAATAGATACCACGTGAGCGCGATGAGCTCGATTGTGCCGAAGCTGATCTTCACGGCGTAGGGCAGCACCGGCTCGTGATACTGCGACAAAAACGCCTCCACGATTCCGGCCCACACCAGCATCACCGCCGCGGCGAAACACAGCGTAACCACATCCGGCGCCGCCCCGCGCAATCGCGCCGCGAGCCCCTGCCGCTGGCCCCGTCCGAGCAGCGCTCCCGCCAACACGAAGCCTGCCTGCCCGCTCACGAGAATCGCAGGAATTTCCACCGCGCCGTGCGGCAGCAGCCAGCCGAAGAGAAACGGCGTTTGCCCCGCGAGGATGTAGTCGATCGCGACAGCGCCGAGCATCACGCCATTGTAGAAAAGGATCACGAGCGTGCCGATGCCCCACGACATCCCGAGCGCCATCGCGGTCAGCGAGACCCGCGTATTGTGCGTCATCAGCATGCCGGAAAATCGCCCTTTGCGGTCGCGCAACCGGTCCCCCTTCTCCGCGTTCTCGCGCGCCACGCGTTCGCTCGGATTGCCGCGCAGATGCTCGAACGGCATCAGCACCTGCTTTGCGTCCGGATCGAGCGCGAGCGCCGCGGCCCCAAAACCCGTGCCCGCCGTCGTCAACGCCAGCGCAAACCAAAACGCGCGCAGATTCCGCCGAAACGTCCGCGGCAGCGTCCGCGCGAACCACTCACCGAGTCGCAGCCGCCCGCCCTCGCCGCGCGCGCCGTGGATTTCCGCGTGCCCGCGGGCCACGAGGTTTTCCAAATAACGCCGCGCCTCCGGCTCCGCCGCGTAGGACGAGAGCCGCGCGAGATCCGCCGACGCGCGTTGATACAGCAGCTCCAACTCCCGCGCCTCCGGTAACGGAATTTGCCGCCACGGATCCTCCGTCAGCCGCCGCAACATCGCCTCCAACCGCTCCCACCGCGGCCGCTCCTCAGCGATAAATTTCTCCAGATTAACGATCATGGCTGGACTGGGGGATTACGGGACGACCTCTGACCGCACGCATCGAACTAAATCCCAAGGATCCCGTCGACCGGGGTGGGCCGTGCACTCCGTGCGCGGCAGGCTCGCCGGACGCGCTCTCAACCGCGCGCGGAGCGCACGGTCCACCTAGCCCCTCTACCAAAGGTGCCGGCCGCAGTGAGCACGAACGCAGATTTGCTGAGCCCTTGTGTTGGCTCGCAGAGAGGGCGCAGCAAGTCTGCGCCCCTACAGTCCACTGGATCGTTACCGCCAAAGCCACGGCCCAGCGCCTTTCCACCGACCGTTTGAAAACGACTAGATTCACAGCGCCTGCCTTTGCTTCACCTTCAGGTAGTGAGCGATGAGTTGGGCGGCCATCGTTTCGTTTTCGAGCAGCACGCTGGTCACGCCCATCGGTTTCAGCCGCTGCATCAACGACCGCGATTCCGCCCAGCGCGCGTGGCCGGCAAGGCGTCGGTAGACATCGTCATTGCTGGTCGCCTCCGCGCCACTGAAGAGCGGCGCGACCTCCGGCGCCGGGAGCTGCCCGACCAGCACGAGATGCTGCCGCGCCAGCACGCGCACGTGCTTCGCGAAATCCTCCGCCAGCACTGGGTCGCTCAAATCAGTCAGAAAAAACAACAACGCTCGCTGGCGAAATCGCGCGCGCAGCTGGCGCACGATCTCGGGGATATCCGGCGTCGCCTCGCTCGGCTTCAGCCCGAGCAACGCGTCCCGACAAGCCGCGTAGTGTTTCGACCCCGTGCCCGCCCGCACGCTCAGCCGCACGCGCGCGTCGTGCACCACCAAACCGAATTTGTCGCCTTGCCGCTCGGCTGCGATCAGCAGCACCAGCGCCGACGTCACGTAACGCTCCAGCACGGTCTGCGCGATCCCCCCATGCACCACCGGCCGCGCACTCAACCGGGACGCATCGATGACCACATAAATCTCCTGCGTGCGCTCCGCCTGGAAAACCTTCGTCACCGGCCGGCCCCGCTTGGCACTCGCCTTCCAGTGAATCTCGTCGAAGCCATCGCCGGGCAGGTAGTCGCGGAGTTTTTCAAATTCACGGCCCCGCCCCAGCGTGCGTTGCACCCGTGCCCCCGGGCGCCCGCGCGCGAGAAACAGCGCCGCGATGTGCTTTCGCTCCGCCAGCAGATTCGGGTGCACGCGCAACTCGCACGGCACCTCCGTGCGGCTCCGCACCTGCCAAAGCCCGAGCACGGAACCACCCTCCAGGCAAACGAGCACGCGCTCAAAACGCCCGCGCTGCTGCGGCGTGCACGGCCACTCGATCCGCGCGCGCTCCGCTCCTTCCGGCAGCTCGACCCACGCCTCGTCCTCACGCGACACAAACGCCGCCGGCAACCCGAGCGCCACGCGGAGTCGCCTCGCGCGTTTGTCCGGGTTCGCCAACGTGAGCGCAATCGTGCCCTCGCGATCTTTCATGAAACGCTCCACCGCCGGCAACGTGGCCGCCGGCGGCCGCGCCCGCGCGAGCGATAAGCCCGCGTCGATCAACGCAGCCAATCCGATTACCCCCAGCGCCAACAGCCAAACCGGCGTCAACTCCGGCAACGGCCCCGCCCCCACCGCCACGAGCGCGGCGTAAAATACGAGCCAGAGCAGCCGCACTGACGGCACGAGACTCACCCCGCCCCCCCTTCCCCGACCCCGCATAGTGTAACGTAATACGTTACACTGTGCCCGGATTTTAGATACGAGCGCGTGGCGGAAGGGCGCGAGGGCGGCAGGGGCATGGACCGGGGCGTCTTCACCGCGGCACCGCTACCTGTTCCAACACGCGCGTCACGACCTCATCGATCGTGAGCCCCTCGATCTCAAATTCCGGCCGGAGCACGAGGCGGTGACCGAGCACGGCGTTGGCCAGACCACGGACATCGT
>JANPIT010000742.1:0-1784 GCA_031425115.1 Opitutaceae bacterium
GCCCAGATCACGCTGCTGGCCACAATACTCATCCAACCACGTCGGAAGATTTTCATGACCGTCCCGATGCCGCCTCGCCCGCCCGCTCGCAACGCCAAACCCGCAATCGTCTGCGCACGGCCCGGACGCCCGCTCACCTCCACGCGCCCAAAATCGCGCCCATCATGGTAAACGACACGGCGTGGTATCCCGCGTTGATCAGAAAAAGTTTCAGCGAGCGGTGCTCGAACAGATACGTCACGCCAAACGCCGTCGCGACCCAACCGAATCCCGCGGCCGCGCCCGCGAAGAGCCCAAACGAGAGCGATGCCTTCGGTCCGATAAACGCCGCCAGATTGAAGGCCATGACCAGCGCGAGCACGAACGAGCCGCCGAAAATCCGCGCCTTGCCACCCATGCGCGCCAGCGATTCCGGCGTGAAGCCGCACTCACGCATCCACGCCTTGCCGAAAACCGGCGGTGCATACCACAGGCCACCGAGCACGAAGGTGCTCACCGCCGCTGCCAGGATCGCGAGATAGTTAAAGGTGATGGTATCGGGCATGGGCGTCAGGCGTTGGTGGATTCAGGTTGGATTTTTGCGGAGCGACGCCAGACGTAATGCGCCGCCCGATGACCTCAACCAGCACCGGTCTGAAGTGGGAAAACCGCCGCCCGAACCCGGACTCCGCGCCTCCGAATCTGCCCGTGGCCGGCACCGTCTTCCCCCGCCGTTCGGACCACGACGACGATCACGCGCAGACCCGACTGCCGTTCTCCCCACCCGTCATCCGCGACGGCTGGATGCGCGTCGTCGGCATTCCGTTTTTCGGCCTGGTCATTCCGCGCATCACCGGCCTCCTCGGCAAACTCACGCCCGCCGACGCCCTCTACTGGGCGGGCACGGCCTACTTCATCGTCGTCGCCGCCGTCATCTGGCAGGGCAACCGCTGGCTGCTCTTCAAGCAACGCGCGCACCTCAACTGGTTCGCCCAGCCCGCGCTGAAGCTCGTCCTCCTCGTCGCCGCCAACATCATCTACACTGCGCCCCTCACGATCGCGCTCTCGTGGCTGTGGCTGCAAGCGATCGCGGCGCCCTTCGCCCTCGAGAACTGGGCGATGATCAATCTCGCGACCGCCTACGTCGTCATCGCCGTTATCTTCGTCACGCATGCCTACGAAACCGTTTTCCTGATCAAGGAGCGCGAGAGCGATCAGCTGCGGCTCGAGCGGGTCGAGCGCTCGCGCCTCGAAGCCGAGCTCGAATCCATGAAGGCGCAACTGGCCCCTCACTTTCTTTTCAACTGCCTCAACACCCTCGCCGCGCTGATCGAAACCGCGCCCCCGCAAGCCGCCGCGTTCAACCAGCATCTTGCCGACGTCTGTCGCTATCTCCTCGTCCAAAAAAACCGCGACCTCGTGCCCCTCGATGACGAGCTCGCGTTTTTCCACTCCTACGCCGAGCTCACGCGGCTGCGTTTTCCGCGCAGCGTGCAGATCAAACTTTCCGGCCTCGACGATCCCGCCGCGCGGGCGAATCTACTGATCCCTCCCGCGTCGCTGCAGCTGCTCCTGGAAAACGCGATCAAGCACAACCAGTTCGACGAAGCCTCGCCGCTCCCGGTCGAGATCAGGCTCGAGGCCGACGCCGTGATCATCACCAACCCGCTCCGGCGAAAAATCTCCGCGCTCCCTTCCACCGGCGTCGGACTCCACAATCTGCGCGAACGGGTGCAGCTCGTCTGCGGCGCGTCGCTTCAAACCGGCACGGTCGACGGCCAGTTCCGCGTGCGCCTCCCCATCGT
>JANPIT010000743.1:0-28381 GCA_031425115.1 Opitutaceae bacterium
CTTCCGCGCCGTCAACGACCCGGTGTTCTTCTACAGCACCGTCCCCGCCGAGTTCACCAACACCCGCCTCGTGGGCCGCAGCGTCTGGAACAGCCAGTGGAAGCTCGTCATCCCCGCGAAGACGCTGCTCGGCAACGAGCAGGAAGGCCTCAGCCGCTTCGTCGCGAGCGTGAAGGACATCGAGCTCTTCCTCCGCACGTATTCACATTCTGGTAACTGACGCCCAACTCATTGCCGCCTCCTGCTCGTGCTCGTGATCTTGCTCTTACTCTTGCTCGCCCTGGAGAGCCCCGCCTGAGATCAAGAGCAGGAGCAAGAGCATGAAAAGACTTACCATGCACCGCCTCCTCTTCCCCCTGTCTCTCCTTCTCCCCCTCTCCCCTTCTCTTCTCCTCGCCCAGGAAGCCCGCTCTCGCCCCGTCGGATTCCTCGTGCAAACGGTCCCCGCCGGCCAGACCCGCTCCTTCTCGATTCCTTTCGACAGCGATACGTCCACGCTGCCCCACGCCGTCGGCCGCGTGACCACCGTTGGTTTAAACTTCTTCGAAAACTCCGCCGCCGCCTGGACCCCGGGTGCGTTCTCCACCGCGGATGCGCCCTACTTCATCCGCCTCACTTCAGGTGCGCATACCGGCCGCACCTTTCGCATCGTCGCCCCAAGCAACACCGCTACCCGCGTTTATATCGCCGACGATGGACTTGGCCTCGCGACGCTCAATCTCGAGACCGGCACCAACGGCACGCGGTTCGAAATCATCCCGGGCGACACGCTGGCGTCGTTCTTCGGCTCCACCACTCCCGTCAACACCCTCGTCCTCCACGGCGCGTCCGATCCGCTCCAGGCCGATCTCGTGCAAGTCTGGGGCGGCGCCGCGTGGTTGAATTTCTATTACAACACCACGTGGCAACGCTGGGCCCGTGATACCGATGTAATCTCCGATCCGAGCCGCAACGGATTCCTCCTCCGCTCGGATCGCGGCCTCATGCTTACGCGCCGGGCGAGCACGCCGCTTGATCTCGCGGTGCTCGGACGCGTGCTGAACACCCCCCAGCGCACGTTCCACAGCCGCACGGACAACGCGCTCACGTTTCTCGCCACGATGCAGGCGGCCGACATCACCCTCGGCGCACTCGCCCTCCAATCGCCCACGCGCAGCCTGAACTGGAGTGGCGCCGCCGATCCTGCCCAGGCCGACATCCTCCTCGTCTGGAGTGGCTCCACTTGGTTCAGCTTCTACTACAATTCCGGCGTCGGTCGCTGGCGGCACGTGGGCGATCCCTCTGATTACGACAACTTCCTCATCCGGGCCGGCACCCCCGTCTTCGTGCAGCGACGCGGCACCGGCACATCCGCCGAAGACAAGACCATCACGTTTCCCGTCCCCGGCACTTGAGGCTGCGTCTCGATGTCGTCGTTCGTAAGCCCGGCTTTAGGCGGCAGGGAGCACATTTGAAACGCGCGCTATCAACGCTCGCGCTGGTCGTCGCCCTCGGCGCGCCAGCGTCCGCGCAGCTCGTCGTCGAATTGCCCTTCGATGCCGGAGTGCCCGAGCGAGTCATCGTATCCAAATATTGGATCACCACCGCCCCGGGTCGCCCACCGCCGGTTGTCACCCCGCGCGCCCACTCCGCACCCGCATCCACGCCCGAGCCCACCCGCGACGGCGCCGAAGAATGCGGATTCGCCCGCAACTCGGTCTGGCTCATGTCGGAAAAACGGCCGGACCTGCGGGGATTGCGCGCTTGGTTGAAGCAGAAAAAACCCGACGTGATCGTGACCAACTTGCACGGCGTCTTCGAGGAACTCCTGCGCGAGCTGGGCCGGGCAGTTCCGCAGGACATCGGTCTCGTGAGCCTTTCGGCGCCCGCGATAGGCGACCGCGTCTCCGGCATCGACCAAAACAGCTACCTCATCGGCACGCGCGCGATAGATCTGTTGGCCGGCGCCCTGCAACTCCACCAGACTGGCCTGCTCCCCGAAACGATCACCACTCTGGTAAATGGCAGGTGGAACCCCGGCGAAACACTCTAACTGCATGGGTCACAAAACTTATCCATCGGATCGTAGGCATTGGGACTCGTCGGCGCATGTGGTAGCACCATGGCGAGTTTTTCACGCAGCCCGCTAAGCTTCGTTGCGCGGCTCATAACACCGGCGTAAGCGGCGCCCCCACGGCTTTGTAGAGACGAGTCATGATCTCTTTCGTCGAGAGCATCCCCTCCGTCCCGGGAAATGGCCCCACGTCGCGATGATTTTCGTAGAACGCCGGATGGCCCGGCGGCACATTTGTGCCTCCCGTCTTCAACTCGAAGCTGCTCGTATTCTGAATCGGCCATAGGTCGATCGGGCTGATTGAGAGCACGTCATCGATGAAGCCATTCACCACCTCGAGGCGTAATGGCAGCGCGCGCCGCGCGATCACCCAACTGTTCATCGGCCGCATATCGTCCTCGATTTCCGCTTCCAACTCACGGGCGAGCGCCTCGTCCTCGATCAGCAGCCCCACCTCTGTATTCAGATTCTCAGAACGCGGATCGAGATTGTAGGATCCGATGAACGCCACGCGTCCGTCCACCACCAGCGACTTTGCGTGCACACAGAGAAACGGCGCCCGGGCCGGCTTCCCGGCAGGTGCGCTGGCGGTGGCCAGTCGCGCCATCTGCGGATATCGCGGAAAGTGCGTCAGCAGCGAAGCGGGCAGCGGCTTGAACTCATGGACCTGCAGGCTCAGGTCCTCGATATAGTTACCGCGCAGCCGGTAATTCGCCGAGTAGGCGAAGAGATTGTCCGTGGACGCAAAGCTGTTCGTGGAAATCCGCATCCGCAGCGCCGGGTTTTTCTTCTGCAGGTCGCGAATCAATTGTCGCGCCGATGGGCTCAACACGAGATACGGCGTCTGAATAACGATGCTCGCTCGGGCCTGCTCCAGAGTCGTGCGCAGCCCCTGCGTGATCCGCGCGACGGCCGATCCGCTCGTCGACTTTCCCGGCTCGTCGCTGATGAACTCCACCTTTCGCACCGGCTTCAATCCTGTCGCGAACTTCCCCCGAATCAGCGCGACGTCGCTCGCTTCTTTATCCAACTCCCTGAAATGCGGCCCGAAATCGTAATCGGCCCGCGTCTCGTAGCGGCGGAAGTTTCCCTTCGCCAACACCGCTCCGACATCCTTGAGCTCCCGGCTCGGCACCGCATGACGATAAGCCCAAAACTGCTCGAAAGACTCCACCGCCGAGCGCACGACGGGCCCGATTGCCAGCACGTCGCGGTCGCGGAAATTCATCGCCGTCGAGTGATCGAAATAGGTGTTCTCGATGTTCCGTCCGCCCGTGATCAATACCGCGTCATCGAACAACATCAGCTTGTTGTGCATCCGTTGGTTGAAATTTCGAAATGACGTCACCGCCGTGAAGATTGTCCGCCACAGCGACGGCTTCAGCCGCGACATCGCCGGCCGGTAGTGTTTCACTTCGAGGTTCGGATGCGCCGTGGCGAGAAACGCCATCGTCGCAGGATCTTTTTCCGACACGAAGTGATCCGCGAGGATGCGCACCTTCACGCCCCGCCGCGCCGCCTCGATCAATTCGTAGATCAGCAGCCGTCCACATTCGTCGTTGGTCCAGATGAACGTTTGAATCGCAATCGACGCCCGCGCCTCGCGAATCAAGTGCACGCGCAGCAGCAGCGCATCGTAACCGCCGCTGATCATCGCGAGACGGTTGCCCTTCGTTGGATCGCTCGCGTCGGTGTCGCGCCGCGCCGCTGCAACCGTTTCCCCGATCGGCGAGTGAGCGAATGGCTCGGCGCCGCGGACCAAACCCACCGCCAACGCGACCAGAAGCAGTATCCGCACAACCATCCTCAAAAATCCGCCGCGGCCTGCGCATTGTCCAGCCATGTTCGCGGGCTGCGCCCGAGCCCCCACCCGCCTTCGCATTCAGCAGTTTTCCGAGGTCGGCCGTGCGCTCCCGCGCGCGGCCGATTGGGCTGCGTCCGACCTCCGCGCCAAGCCGCGCGCGGAGCGCACGGCCCACCCACGAGCAAAAGCCCTCAACCCGCCGGCAGCCGCACGGTAAAGGTTGCCCCGCGGCTCACCGTGCTCTCGACGGTGATACGGCCCCCGTGTGCCTCGACGATGGCGTGCGTGATGGCCAGACCAAGGCCGGTGCGACCCGTGGCGCGGCGCGCTTTGTCGACGCGATAGAATCGTTCGAAGATATGAGGCACATGCTCCGCCGCGATGCCGGGTCCGAGATCGCCCACGGTCAGCCACACCTCGCCATCCTCCCGACCCGTGCTCACTCGCACCTCACCGCCCTCGTGGTTGTGGTGAATCGCGTTGGACAGGAGATTGGTCACCACCTGCTCCAGGCGATGCCCGTCGCCGCGGCAGCGCACACGTTCGAACTCCGTGTGCACCGTTATTTTTTTCGCACTGGCCAGCGGCCGCACAAGCGCCACGCACTCGCCCGCCACGGCTTCGAGATCCACCGGGCCCATCGTCATCGACTCCTGCCCGGCATCGATCCGCGAGAGCTCGAGCAAGGAATCGATCAGCCGCCGCATCCGCTGCGCCGCACGCTGGCAGGCTTCGAACGCCTCGCGCTGCTCCGGCGAAAGTCCGTCCGCCGCGAGTCCGTTCTGCGCGTGCGTCAGCATCACGGCCACCGGCGTGCGCAACTCGTGCGCAGCGTCCGCCGTGAAGCGCGCCTGCTGCGCAAACGACGCCTCCAGCCGGCCGAACGTGGAGTTGAGCACGCTCGTGAGCTGGCCCAGCTCGCTATCGGTATCGCGCGTGTTGATGCGTTGTGAGAGATCGCCCGTGGCAATTTTCGCCGCTGCCGTGCTGATGTCGTTCACCGGGCGCAGCGCGCGCGTCACGAGCCACCAGCCGATGACGAGGGCGAGCACGAAGATCCCCGCGCCCCCGCCCGCGAGCTTCCAGCCGAAACGCGTGAACTCGGCCTGGTCCGCCGCAAACGAGCGCCCCACCAGGAAGAAATCATCCGGGTTCGGCATGATGAACGACTCCCGGTAACTGCCGCGCTGGCGAAACTCACTTCCCGTTTTGCGGTGCACCGGCTTCGGCAAATTCAACGGCGCGTTCGCCGACGCCGTATAAGGTGCGCCGTTCTTCAACCACACCCCGAAATAGAATCCCCGCGCCAGCTCGTTCGCCGGAAAGGCCGCGGCCAGATCGCTGCGCCGACCGGCGGTGCGCCGCTCCGGCTCCGTCTTGGGTTCCGAATCGTCGGCGCCGCGCGGCGCAGGGGGCGAGTCGCCGCCTTTTTTCCCCCCGCGACCGGTCGGTGCGGGGCTCCCGCGGCTCGCGACATTCATGGCGAACGCCAGCCGCGCCAGCTCGTCGTCGAGGCGATCTTCCCGCGCCGTCTTCTCCATCCTATACGCCGTCACGCCGAAGCTGAGCAGCAAGCCCGCAATCAACAGTCCATACCAGACCTGCAGGCGCCAGCGGATGGAGCGAAACGGAATCATTCGATCACATAGCCGTGGCCGCGGCGCGTCGTGATGAACTCGGCGCCCAGTTTCTTGCGGAGGTTCGAGACATGCACGTCGAGCACGTTCGAGAGCGTGCTGTCGTCGTCCGCAAAGAGGTGGTCGTAAAGCACCGTGCGCGTGATCACCTCGCCGCGATGCAGCGCTAGGTATTCAAGCACCGCATACTCGCGCGCCGTCAGCACCACCGGTTCACCGGCCCGCGTCACCCCGCGTGCCGTCAGGTCGATCCGCACCTCGCCAATTTCGATCTGCGACTTGGCCAGGCCCTTCCCACGTCGGACGACCGACCGGAGCCGCGCCAACAACTCGGATACATCGAACGGCTTGACCAGATAGTCGTCAGCCCCGCCGTCGAGTCCCCGGACCCGGTCGCGGGTGGCGTCGCGGGCGGTGAGCATGAGCACCGGAGTCGACTTGGTCGCGCGCAACCGCGCGAGAATTTCCCAGCCGTCCATCTTGGGCAGCATGATATCGAGCACGATCGCGTCGTAATCGGCGCCTTGGGCCTTGTAGAGGCCTTCCTCGCCCTCGAGTGCCATGTCCACGGCGTAACCTTCCTTGCGCAGCGCGCGGAGCACGCCGGCGAGGAGGTCAGGTTCGTCTTCGATCACGAGTATCCGCATGGGCAGGACTGGATGGAGGACTTGAATCATGGTGGGGATGCGATGACACGCACTTTGCGGCATGCTGACGTCCATCCTAGTGCCTCCGAGATTAAGGGATGATGAAGCCCGGGGAGGATCAATACGTAGGCCAGAGGCCGCGCGGCGGGATTCCATCTCTGAAAACCCGGCCGCCGATCGCCCGATGTGTATCCGCCCTTTTGATTCACGCCCGTCCGACGACGCGACCTCGCCGACGAAATACTGAACCGTAGCTGCGGAAAAAAGAAATTAACGAAAAAAGATGGCGTTAATCTTTCCTTAATCTTGGTTCGGCTATTCTCCAGTTCATGCTTCGTGGTTTCTTCCGATGGTTAGGTATCCGTCTCCAGTGCGGGTGGGTGTGCGTCCCTGATAAGGGGCGGCGTCCGCGGTGCGTGAGTTCGGCCGGCTAAGGTCTCACCTGCCCATTCTCCCGCCCGCATCGTCGGTCTTTTCACTTCCTCCTGCCTCCATGAAGCCTGCCTCCCGAGAGCTGTCCTCCCGCCATCATTCCTCGAATCCCGATCCAATTTCCATGAAAACGACTACGGCAACTTGCCGCTTCTCCCCTGCTGCTCCGCGACGCTCCCGGTTCATGATGGCGGCGCTGCTCACGGTGTTCACGGCTGGTTCCGCTGCCACCTCCGCGCTGGCTCAGACGATCACCAGTGCGGTCCCGGGGTTCATCAGTTACCAGGGTCGCGTGACGACCGCGACGGGCACGCTGGTCGGCGCCGGCACCCCGGTGAACCGCACCGTCACCTTCCGCATTTGGAACCACGCGACGGACTCCCTGGCGACGAACCTCGTCTACTCGGAACAGCAGACTGCGACGATTTCCGAGGGTGAGTTCAGCGTGCTTATCGGTCAGGGCTCCGCCACTTCGGGCACCCCGCTGGGCTATGCTGAAGGCACCAAGGGCAAGCCCACGGTCTCGATCGGCGATCTCGGCGTCTTCGCCGGTGCGACCCGCTTCCTCGGCGTGACGGTCGACGACGGCACGGCTTCGGCCGACGCCGAGATCTCGCCCCGCCAGCAGATCGTGACCTCGGCCTTCGCCTTCCGCGCCAAATACGCCGAATCCCTCGGCGCCAACGGCGCCAGCACCATCTCCGCGCTCGACAACGGCAACGTCGGTGTCGGCTACCCCAATCCCCAGCATAAACTCGAGGTCAACGGCAACGTCAGCGCGAATGGCACCGTGGCCGCGACCGGCACCGCCGGCTTCACGTTCCGCACCGGCGATGGCGATGGCGGCATTTTCTCTCCAATCGACGATAACATCACCATCAACACCAACGCGGGCGAACGCGTGCGCGTGAACTCGAGCGGCCTCATCGTCACCTCCGGCTCCGTGTTTTCCGCGGGCTATAGCTTTCCCGCCCCGGGCGACGTGGACGGCGGCATGTTTTCAAACACCGACGGCACCATCACCTTCCGCACCAACGCGGTCGAACGCCTGCGCCTCGACGGTTCTGGCCGCATTGGTCTGGGCAATCCATCCCCCGTCCACACCCTCGACATTCGCGCGACCGACCCGACGATGCTCATCGCCAAGTCCGACGGCACCGGCGGCGCCATCTACTTCGGCAACACGGCCCACGGCGTGAAGCGCAACTTCAACGGCAGTGCCCACGATGTCGGCCTCTTCACCCAGGGCGCCGACCTGTATCTCTCCGCCAACGGCTCCACTCACAATTCGCACTTCGTGCTGAAGAGCACCGGCAAAGTCGGCATCGGCACTGCGGGGCCCACTTTCTCCCTCGACGTTATCAGCGCCACTCCCGAGGCCGTGATCGGCACCTCCGGCGGGCTCCTCGGCGCGCTGTATTTCGGCAACGCCGGCCACGGCGTGAAACGTAATTTCAACAACTCGGCCAACGACGTGGGCGTGTATACGACAGCCGGCGACGTTTATCTCTCCGCCAACGGCAGCACCACCACCGGGCATTTCGTGCTGAAGAACAGCGGCAATGTCGGCATCGGAACGTCTTCGCCCGCCGCAAAATTGGACGTCGGCGGAAATGCCACCGGGATTAGTGCGATTCTTGCCCGTGGCTCGGATGCGAACTTTCGTCTGGTAGCGCAAAATCAATCCGCTTCGAACAACCCGGGAGCGGAAGTGGCGCGGTTCGGCGTCACGCATAGCGGCGCGCTGGACACTGGCTTTGCCTTTGTTCGCGGTGGGGGCGCAACTGACGGAGCCCTGGGTCTGATTGCCGGGAGTTCCGAGCGGGTCCGGATCGCCAGCAACGGTTACGTTGGCGTCGGCCAGGGGAATCCGGGCGCCCCCCTGCATGTTTCTGGTTCCGTTTCCAACCTGTTCTATTTGGAGGCCTATATGGACAAGGATAACGTGACGGCTGGTCCCAGTGGAAATTCGACCCAGTCGCATTCCATCTTCTCCGATGCCCGCGTGCGCGCCTCAGCCTTCGACGTCTTGTCGGACGCCCGCATCAAGACCGTGCTCGGCCGCTCGCCGGGTGCGCCCGACCTCGCGACCCTGATGCAGGTCGCCGTCACCGACTTCACTTTCAAGGACACCGTCGAACACGGCCGCCGGCCGCAGAAGAAAGTCATCGCCCAGGAACTGGAAGCCGTTTTCCCCCAAGCCGTGGGTCGCTCCATCAACTACCTGCCGGACATCTTCCAGCCCGCCACCGTCAAAGCTGGATGGGTTGAACTCGCCACGGATCTGAAACCGGGCGAGCGCGTGCGCCTCGGGGTCGACGGCAAGTTTGCGACGTTTGACGTGCTGGAAGTGGCTCCCGGCCGCTTCCGCCCTTCCCCGGCGCCTGCCGGCGATAAACTCTTCGTCTACGGCCGCGAAGTGAACGATTTCCGCTCCGTCGACTATGAGGCGATCGCGATGCTCAACGTCTCCGCCACGCAGCAGATCAAACGCGAGACCGACGCCGAGGTGAAATCCCTCCGCGACGAGAATGCGGCCCTCCGCACCCGCCTCACCGCCCTCGAAGCGAAGGATCAGGCCCGCGATGCGAAACTCGCCGCCATCGAGAAAATGATGGGCGCCTCAAGTCAGGTCGTGGCCCGCCCCGCCTCGCTCAAGACCCCCGGCGAAGAGCAATAAGCTGTTTCCCATTTCAACTTATCTCTCCGTGCAAACACCTGCGAACTCCCGGGGAGCGCTCCGTGCGCTCGGCTCCGGCCTGCTGGTTCTCGCCGCCGCTTATTTAGGAGCGCCGCACCTCGCGGCCTTTCCGCCGGCGCCCACCTACGTGATCTACGGCATGGTGCGCGACCAGGTCGGCGCCACCCTGAAGGTCGACGGCGCCGAGATTGTGCTCCTGCGCGATGGCGCCGAGATCGGCCGCGCCGCGATCTTTTCCGATTTGCGCGCCGACTCGAATTACGAGCTTCAGATTCGCATCGACCGCAACCCGTCCGCCACGCGCATCTACACTGACAAAGCCGTCGGCGCCCAGGGCGTCTACTCGCTCAAGGTCGTGATGAACGGCCAGAACTTCTTCCCCATCGAGGCCAGCGGCGTCCTGCGCGCCGGCAACGGTGGCGAGCGCGTGCGCCTCGACCTGAACCTGGGCGCCGACACGAACAACGACGGCCTGCCGGATGCCTGGCAGGAATGGCAGTTGTATCAGGCCGGCCGTCGCGTCGGCCAGTCCGGCTACAACATCAACCTGATCACGAAGGACGGGGATTTCGACGGCGACGGCACGTCCAATTATCTTGAATACCTCGCCGGCACGTTCGCCGGCGACGCCACCGAGCGCTTCGAGCTGCGCATGCTCGGCAAGAGCGCCGCAGCGGTGACCTTCGAGTTCTTCGCGATCACCGGCAAAGTCTACAGCATCGAGGTCAGCACCGACCTCAAGACCTGGAGCCTGATCCCGCTCACCACCACGCTGGGCGGGCCCACGTCCGACTATTACAAAGCGACCGCGGTCGGCGTCACGCCGGCGTATGTCGCCGCTTCCAGCGCAGCTTCCCGTTTCTACCGGCTCACCGTGCGATGAAAAATTTCCTTGAAACGCATTTCCTCCGAGGTGGAGCGGCTTGTCCCCAAGACGCTGGTTTGGGAACGCACGACCGCGCTGAAAGCGCGTTGAGGACAACACGCTCCACCTCAATCCTTCTCTTCTCCGCGTCTCCCCATCTCGCTTTCTTTTGCGTCTTCCTGCTCTTCACCTCCGCCGCGCGCGCGCAGTGGCAAAACGTCACCTACACGCTCCAAGGCGGCTGGAACGCGATCTACCTCCATGGTGACGCGACGCACACGACCATCGACACCCTCGTGGCCGCCAATCCGGAGATCGTCTCGATCTGGCGTTGGAACACCAACGCGAACCCGGTCCAGTTCGGCAGCTCGCCCCTCATTCCCACCGCCGGCACCTCCGACTGGAACATCTGGTATCGCGGGAATGCCGCCGGCAGCTCGCTGTCCGCGCTCATCGGCCAGAACGCCTACCTCGTCGAGTGCTCCGGCGCCGCCACCGCCACCTACTCGATCATGATTCCGCAGAAGGTGCTGACGCCCCGCAGCACCTGGGTCCGCAACGGCGCCAACTTCCTCGGCTTCCCCGCGCGTTTCAACACCGCGTATCCCATGTTCTCGAGCTACTTCGCGACCTTCCCCGTCGCGACCGCCGCCAACACCAAGATCTACAAATACACCGGTGGCCCCTTGGGTGAGGGCAATCCCGTCCAGGTTTTTTCGCCGCAGTTTGAGCCGCTCAATCGTAACCAGGCCTACTGGTTCGATGCCGCGGTCGTGGGCGATTTCTACGCGCCGATCGAAATCAGCTCCTCCAACCTCTCCGGCTTGGTCTTCGGCCGCACCGGCTCGCAGATTATCGTTCGCCTCCGCAATCGCACCGCCGCCGCAGTCACCCTCACCGTCACCCCGACCGACTCCGCTCCTTCGCCCACGGGGCAGGAGCAAATCACTGCCGGCGTCCCACTCACTCAGCGGGTCTACAACTCCACCACGCTGACTTTCGACACCACGCCAGTCACGTCCGCCTTCAACGTCGTGCTCGGACCCCAGGCGTCCACTGAACTCACCTTCGGCGTCAACCGCGCGCTCATCACCGGCGCCACCAACGCGCTCTACGCTTCGCTCCTGCGCTTCACCGAAGCAGGTAACCTGATCGACATTGCGCTGCCCGTCAGTGCGCGCGTCACCTCCCTCTCCGGCCTCTGGGTCGGCGATGTAGCCGTCAATGGCGTGCAGAGCACCGTGGCCGGCGCCACCAACCCGGCGACCGCCACCTCGTATCCGCTCCGCGTCCTCCTCCACGTCGACGACAGCGGCACGGCCCGCCTCCTCTCCCAGGTTTTCCTCGGTCGCCTCGCGCCCGCGCCCTACGCGCTCGGCATCTGCACGCAGGAAAGTCTCCTTAAAGCCGACGATAAGGCGAACGCCCGCCGCTTGGTCGCGGCCCACCTTCCCCTCGACACCGAGGTCTCCACCGGCACCGGCAGCGTGGCGCTCGGCCAGACTCTCGTCCGCGCGATCACGATCCCCTTCAACGAGCGCACGAATCCTTACGTTCACGCGTATCACCCGGACCATGACAACAAGGACGCGCGCTCCGCGGTGCTCACCACGCCGCTCGAGAGCCCGACCATCGCGCGCACGTGCTCCTTCACGTTTAGCGTCGCCCCGCCCGCGGGCACGAGCGCGGCTGGCTGGGGCAGCACCGTCCTCGGCGGCACGTATCAGGAAACCGTCTCCGGCCTCCATCGCTCCGATCTTACCGTGACGGGCACCTTCGAGCTGCGCCGCGTGAGCGAGATCGGCAGCATCACCACCAATTGAGCGCCCTCCGTCCTGCCATGAATCTGCGCCCTCGCTTTTTTTCCCGCGTCCTTGCCCTCACCGCCCTCGGGCTGGCGGGCGCGACCGTCGCTCACGCCCAGTTCGAACTCTCGGGCGTCACCTTTTCCCGCGTTTATCAGTCGCTCACCGTGCCCGCGATTTCGGTCACCAACGGCGGTGCAAATTATGCCTCGGCTCCGGCCGTCGCGATTACGGGCGGGGGTGGCACCGGTGCCGCCGCGACCGCCACGGTCGTCGGCGGCGTCGTGACGGGCTTTGTCGTCACGAATCCAGGTTCCGGTTACACTTCACGACCGACCGTCAGCCTGACCGGCGGCGGCGGCACCGGGGCCGCGGGCGTCGCCATGAGCGGCAAGGTCCCGAACGAACCGAGCAACGATCCCCCCGTGCTCACCCCGCAGTTTGCCAGCGAGTTTAGCAACTCGGGTGGTTCCGCCGCCGTCGCTCTGCTCACCGCGCCCGATCGGGCCGTGTTTCCAGTAACCGTCGTCATGGCCCTGCGCCGCTCGACCTTTGGCAGCACGTTTGCTCCCGGCGTGCCCCGTTATCTGCTCGGCGACACGATCGCGCCCCCGTCCACCCAGATCGATTCCGTCTCCATCGCGGACGCGACCTATTGGCGGCAGCAGCCGGTCGGCATCGGCGAGAACTTTACCCAGACTGCGACGTCCACGACCGAAACGCCCCTTTCACTGTCGCTCTCCTCGGTCACCGTCACGAGCGGCGGCAGCGGCTACACCTCGGCTCCGACCGTCACATTTTCGGCGGGCAGCGGAGGCGGCAGCGGTGCCGCCGCCACGGCGACGATCACGCAAGGCGTGGTCACCGCGATCACACTGACCAGCGCGGGTTCGGGTTACACGGTGCTTCCAGGCGTCGTGTTGACCGGCGGAGGTGGCTCGGGCGCTACTGCCGTCGCTGCGACCCCCGCTCTGCCCTACTATTACAGTCCTCACGCGGAGCGTGTCTTTGCGTCCCAGGCCGGTCGCGTTGCCATCACATGGGTCACGCGCGTTCCCGTTTCCGCCCCCGGCGATGCCACGCTGAAATTTCGTTTCCGCCAGGAGGCCTTCGCGGTCTCGTCGTCCACGACCAAGCCGTCGCGCACGATTTACTGGACCGAGCGCAGCTTCAACGGCCCGGTGATCAACATCCCGACCGGTAAGATCGAGACCCTGAATCCGGTGTATAGCTCGAATTACCCGGCGGTCATCACCAAGGAGTATCAGCCGGTGGGGCTCGAGAATATCGACCCGACTTCCTCGCCGCCCCCCGAACTCCGCACGCTGTGGTTTCAAAAACAGGCGGGCATCGGCCAGCTCCGGGCCTACAACCTCGAGGGTCGCATCCTGCTCGAATACCTCGGGCCCCTGAAACAGGGCGCTTCCGCCGTCTACGAGTTTCTCGGAGCCGACGTCGTCGATATCGTGCGCGTGGCACCCACCGTCACGGCCCCCGTCAATCTCGGCGAACAGATCACACCGCGCGATCCGGACAACCGCCTCCTGCCCCTCGACGGCAGCTCCGAGTATCTCGCCTCGCCCGTCTTGGACACGAATCTGGATGGCGTCCAATACTACGGCACGACCACGCGCGCCGACGGCCGGCAGGTTTACTACGCTGAGCGGGAGACCGACAGCCCGGAGCGCGTCGTATTCTACTGGCTCGAGAAAACCGACGCCGCGATCCACTTCCTGAATACGCCTGCCACCCCCAATCTCGGCATCTACTGGCCGAAGGTGAAGAACGCCTACTCCCAAGTCTGGCCCACCGGCCTTTCCGCCTACGCGCACTACACGGTCGGAACCACCGGCAGCAACGCGGCCACGGGCGTGCAGTTCATCGCGGGCCAGACTCCGCAGATCGTCTACCAGGACGATCCTGCCCAGACCCAGACGATCATCGATACCGCCAGTCAGCGTATCCAGGTCTCCTTTACCAACGATTCGCTCAACCGTTCGCTGCTGAAATTCACCAACGCGACGGAGGTCTGGTATGTCCGCCTCTACACGCAGGCGGCCGGCCGCGACGGTTTCCAGGAAGGCGATGGCCTCCCCACGCTCTCCGGCAACGTCTCGGTTGGCGACCGCATCAACGCCCCGACGGGCTACACGCTCGGTGGCTATATTGCGAGCGGCACGAACTACCTGCCCTCCGCCTATATCGATCCCTTCGCCGCCGGCGCCACGGCCGCGGAGAAAGGTGCCATCATTCCGGTGAACGCCCTGCCGGGCGCGAGCACCCTGAAGGTGTGGTGGTTCAAGAAAATCGAACCGCCCAGCGCCTCGTTTCAACCGTTCTACGTTCCCGCCAAAGTGGGCACCTACACGGTCGGCTATCCGGGCAACCCGTCCACCATCGTGCTCGCTTCCAACGCCGGCAGCGATGACCTCAGCCCCGCGGAGATTGCCGGCAGCATCTACTACCAAAACGATCGCTCCCTCCCCGGCTTCAATCCGAACGAAGAGCACGCCCTCATGATCGCCGGCCGCGCCTACGCGCTGCGCGACGATCTCAATGTGACCACCGGCGACCCGCTGCTGCAGACCTCGCAGCCGTATGTCCTGATCAAATACACGTCCGCCGCCGACGCCCGGCCCGCGATGCACGCTTTCAAGGTCCTGCGCGAAATCGATCTCGCCGGCACGGCGAACGACCGGTTCTTCGACTACTCCGTCACCGCCGGCACGATCCTCCAGGCGCCGATGCCGCTCCCGCTGCTGCCGCTCCCGCTGGATCCCCTCACCGGCATCTCGAAAAATCTCGAGGTGGCCGGCGTTGCCGATTCGGCGACCGCCGCCGGCGCCCCCGTCTACTACTCGAGTTTCACCTTCAAGGATCGCAAGGGCTACGACTGGGTCTACCGCGGCCCGCATGCCGGCGCGTCCCCCACTTTGGGGATGCGTTTCTACTACACGATGCGCGAAGGGTTCTACGTGCCGGGCGTGGCGTCGCAGCCTGCCGTCGGCACGATTCTGCCTTACCTGCGCGCTCTCTCCAACGGCACGCCCATCGGCGATCCTGTCACCGGCACCGCTCTCACCGTCACCTATCGCCCCGTCTGGCCGGCCAACGCCCCCGAGCTGCGCGTCGCCGAAACCCTCGCGCTCTCCAAGTTCGGTCTCCCCGCCGTCTACCCTCAGGCGAGCGCGCACGTGCTTTACCAGCAATCCGTCGCGGTCGACGGCACCGCGAAACCGAGCGTGATCCTGCACGATCCAATCCGCGAAAAGACATTCCCACTCGTGGCCTCCGGCGGCCTCACGAAGATCCCGACCTCGATCCTCACCTCGCCGTATCAAGGAAAAACCTACTTCCAGGGCCTGCCGCCCAGCCTCCAGTCGCGCTTTTACTACGATCCCCTGCGCGGCCCCAAGGGCGCGCTCGTGCTCGTCGGCAGCTTCGTCGACGAAGTCGCCGGCGAAGACTACCTTAACCTGAACGTCCTCTCCGCCGACGACAAAGCCGCGCTCGACGGCCTGCCGTCCGCCTCGGATACCGACCGCACCGCCTGGCTGACCGCCATCGCGGGCCTCGCGACTTCCGTCGAAACATTCATTCCGGATCTCCTCAAGGCGGGCACCTACAAATCCAACGGGGCTCCCGTCACCGTCGGCGCGCAACAGCTCGCCACCATCGGGAACTCCGACACGGCGGTGGCGAAATATGCTCTCACCGCGACCGGTGCCGGCAGCGGCTGGGTCACGATGTTGTTCGCCAACGGCCGCGCTTTCACCCCTGAAGGAGATCCCGTGGCGATGCAGGTCTTCAAAGTCACGCCGCGCCTGAACACCGGTGAGCTCAAGGTCGAGCTCTCCTCCAACCCGCTCGACGAGAAAGTTTCCCTCCGCCACAGCGGCGATTTCGCGGCGAAGCCCGATGACTACGAATTCGAATGGCGCTACGCTCCGCCGCAGGACGGCGTCGCCCCCGCCACTTACGCGTTCACCCTCACCTCGCGTCTCGCCGCCGCCTGGACGCTCGCCCAAAATCCCGCCCGCACGCTCCCCACCACCGCCGAATATGCTGCGGGCCTCTCGACGACGCTGCCTCGCGGCGTGACCGTCAACGCCACCGGTTTCACCGGCGGCACGTCCCGCCCCGGTCTCGTCGCGCGCTCCACCGGAGGTGTCGATTTCTCCACCGGCGTGCCCGCGCAGATTATTTTTAGCGCGGACGTCGCCAGTCTGACGGGCTTCGTGCTCTACGTAAACGGAGTCGCTGCCGTCGCCTACAACGCGCCCGCGCCGTTCACCAACGCGAGTTCCAGCACCGGCCTCGTGCCCGGCGGCGCGGGCCTCTCCCGTCAATTCGACGTCAACGGCAATTTCTTCCAAAAGGCCGTGAACACCATCGAGGTCGCGCTCTACGCCACAAGCGACATCGGCGCCTCTTCCAATATCAACTTCCTCCTGCACGCCTCCGCCGAGGCCGACCTCGTCGCCGGTGGCACAGCGTGGCAGACGCCCAACGGGACCTACTTGAATCAGATCGTCGTCGGCGGTTCACCCAGCGCCCCGCTGGGCAGCCCGTTGCTCGTGCTCAGCGACAATTATTTCACGATGCGTTACCGGCCGAAGACCGTGGGCGGTGTCACCAGCAACGTCGCGGGTGTCGCGTGGTCGCGCTGGATGCCCGCGAAGCTCGTCGAAGGCTGGATCAAGCGCGTGCTCGCGGGCATCAACCCGTTCAATCAGCGCATCAGCGATCTCTACAACAATGCCGTCAACACCGACGTGAGCATCCTCACGCAGGCCGGCTCGCGCTGGGAAGGCAACGTCGCCCTGAGCCTCGCCAGCATCAACGACTTTGGCCTGATCGAGATTTACGAGACCGTCCTCAATCGCGGGAAAAACATCAGCATCGACGCGAACTATAATTACGCCCCCGCCAACGACGCCCTCCTTCTCGCCGCCGGTTACCTCGCCGATCTCTACACCGTGCTCGGCAACGAAGCCTTCGCCGATGCTGCCAATCCGACCATCTCCGTCGATGACAGCGGCTCCTCGACCGAGATTAACACCTCGCGCTTTTCCTTCGAGGGTCAGGTCAAGAGCGTGCTCGAGGAAGAGCTCGCGCTCCTCCGCGGTCGCGACGATTTCCTCTCCCCCAGCGTCGCCGTCGCACCTGCCTACAATCGCCTCTATTGGAATTACACCCGCGGCATCAATTCCGGCGAGGCGCTCTATGCCGTTAACTATAACATCCGCGAAAAAGCCGGCAGCAGCACCGCCGACGGCGTGCTCGATGCCGCGGACGCACACCGCATGTTCCCCCAGGCTCACGGCGATGCCTACGGCCACTATCTCACCGCGCTGAAGGGCTACCAACGGTTGCTCCGCAACTCGAACTTCACGTGGACGCCGCGCAGCGAGGCCGTGACCGTCCTCGGTCAAGCCGTGCAAATCGATTATTTCGACGAGCGCAAATTCGCTGGCGCCGCCGTCAATGTCGCCCGCACCGCGCAACAGGTGCTCGCCCTCACCCACCGCCAGAATTACAAGGACGATCCCGCCTCCGGCTGGAGTCACTTCCGCGATGGCAAATTCAACGCCACCACTGCCACCACCCGCCACTGGGGACTCGATGAATGGACCTCCCGCTCGGCGCAGGGCAGTTACTATAATTGGATCGTCGGCAACGCACTCCTGCCCGCCGTCGATACGAACCCGACTCACACCGGCGTGCAGGTGATCGATCGCACCACGGTGCCCGAGCTGAAGGAGCTCACCGCACTGGCCGCCGAATTCCAGACGCGCATCGACAACGCCAATGCGCACCTCAATCCCCTCGGTCTCAGTCCCGGCGCGATCGCCTTCGACATTTCCGCTTCCGAGTTGAAGGGCGGCAAGTCGCACTACGAGCAGATTTACGACCGCTCGCTGCGCGCGGCCCTCAACGCGAAAGGCGCCTTCGACCAGGCCGCGCGCATGACGCGCCTCCTCCGCAATCAGGAAAACCAGCTCGGCGATCGCAACGATGCCATCGTCGATCAGGAGGACGCCTACGTGACGCGCCTGATCGAGATCTACGGCACGCCCTATCCTGGCGAAATCGGCGTCGGCAAAACCTACGCGCAGGGTTATGTCGGCCCCGACCTGCTCGAGTGGTTCATCGTCGATCGCCCCACCGATGTGCTCGACAGCACCGCTGCCCTTACCCTCTCGGTCAAGGTGCCCACGGCGGTCAACACGTTCACCGGTTTCGCGATGGCGGACATCACGAATGCTTACACCAACCAGCTCGCGACGCGCACGATCACGATGCAGCCGAATCGTTTCGTCCAGTATTCCGACCAATGGCAGGGCGGCGCCTCGATGGGCCTGCGCTCTGTCACCGGCACGCTCCAGCAGTCGCTGCTCGACGTCGATCAGGCCCATGCGGCGCTCAAGGCCGGCAGCCTCGCGCTCGATAACAAATACGCGATCTTCGCGCGCCGCCTCCAATTGTATCAGGAGATGGTCAACACCCACGTGAACACTCTGGCGCGCGAGAAATCCGCGGCCGAGGAAATCACCCGGCTCGGACAGGTGAAGGGCGCGTTGGACGCCGCCGGCGGGGCGGCAGCCGCGGGCGCCGAAATCATCAAGGAATCGGTCCAGGCCCTCTCGGAATATTTCCCCCGCGTCAACGGCCTCGCCAACGACATGACGTTTACGATCCGCGGCTCGCTGAAAATCGGTCAGGTCTCTCTCAGCCGCGTCCTCTCGGTGCTAAGCCTCGGGCTGAAGGCCTCCGCCTTCGGCATGGAACTGCTTCAAGGCAAGGAACAGAGTTCGATGGAGGCCGCCGTGCGCCAATACGGCTTCAGCTACGAGCAGGCGCAGGTCGCCTACGAATACGAGATGCTCTTCCGCGATTTGATCGGCGGCTATAGCGAAGTCGCCCAGCTCGCCCTCAACCTCCAGCGCGCCAGCGAACGCGTGCGCAACGTGATGGCCGAGGGCGACCGCATCCAGGCCGACCGCGAAACATTCCGCCAGCGCGCTGCCGCCGTCATCCAGGGCTACCGCACCCGCGATCTCACGTTCCGCACTTTCCGCAACGAGGCACTCGAACAATACCGCTCCCTTTTCGATCTCGCCGGCCGCTACTCCTATCTCGCCGCGAAGAGCTACGATTACGAGACCGGGCTCCTCGGTAGCACCGTGGGCCAGTCCGTCATTTCCGGCATCGTCGCCTCCCGCGCCCTCGGCGATCTCTCCGGCGGCACCCCGCAGGCCACCGTCAGCACGCTGGGCGACGCCGGTCTCGCCGGCACCATGGCCCGCATGCAGGCCGACTGGTCCGTCGCGAAAGGCCGCCTTGGTATCAACAATCCGGATAACAACGGCACCTTGTTCTCGCTGCGTCGCGAGCTCTTCCGCCTGCTCGACACGTCCGCTTCGGATCCTGCCTGGCAGCAAACCCTCGAGCAGCACGTGATGAGCGATGTCATGGCCGATGCCGATGTCGCCGCCGCGTGCCGCAATCTGCGCAAGCCCGGCGGCGGTGCCGTCCCCGGCATCGTGATCTCCTTCAGCTCCACCATTCAGCAGGGCTTCAACTTCTTCGGCCTGCCGATCGCCGCGGGCGACCACGCCTTCACGTCCTCGAACTTCGCCACGAAGATTTACTCCGTCGGCACCGTTTTGCGGGGCTACGTCGGAATGGATCCCTACGCCGCCGGCACGCCCAACGCCGGCACGCCGAACATCTCTTCGCCGAATGCGCTGAGCGCCACGCCCTATATCTATCTTATCCCGACGGGCACCGACTACATGATCGCACCCCCGCTCGGCGATACCGGCGCGGTGCGGGCGTTCAAGGTCCACGATCAGGCCTTGCCCCTGCCCTTCAACCTCGGCGCGACCTCGTTCTCGACCACGCAGTTCTTCACCGCCGATGGCACGTTGAGCGAGCAGCCCTGGATCCTGCGCAAACACCAGGCTTTCCGGCCGGTGCACGACCCGGCGTTCTTCTACACCAGCGTGCCGGCTGAATTCACGAGCTCACGGCTCGTCGGCCGCAGCGTCTGGAACGGCGGCTGGAAAATCGTCATCCCCGCCTACACCCTTTTCGCCAACGAACAGGAGGGCCTGAATCGATTCGTCGCCAGCGTGAAGGATATCGAGATTTTCCTCCGGACGTATTCACATTCCGGCAACTAGGCCATGAAACGGGTCCTCATCGCCGCCGCCGTCATCGTCGTCGTCGGCATCTGCATCAAGGTAGGGACCAACCTCCCGGCGGTCCGTCAGGACCCCCTCGCCACCTCCGCCCCCGCGCCCGCCCCCGCCACTCCCGCACCGAAAGCGATTCCGGCCGCCGGCACCGAAAGCGTGGAGCGCGATGCCACGCTCGTTTTTCAACGCGCCTTCTGGCGGCGTCCCGGTCCGGATGTCCGCATCCTCGGCGGCGAACGCCGCGAGTGGGCCGACGGCGCTGCGGGACTGCAAAAATGGGCCTGGTTTACCGCGCTCGAGGCCAAGCCGGAATTTCGACAGTGGTTGATCGAGCAGAATCCCTTCGAGCTTTCGCGCGCCGATGCGCCCGTCGACCCTGCGCGTTACGGCGCCCTCCCGACCTGGTTCCCCGCCGCCGCCAGGTGGTCAGACCTTACCACCTATCGCACGCGCGGCGGTGGCATGGTGGTCTTTCTCGACGAAAAATCCGGTCGCATCTACGCCGCCGATTTCGGCTCTGGCTTCGCCGCCCCCGCCCGCTAAATCTCTCAACGGAAAATTCCCATGCACCCGCTCGTTAACGAAACGCTTTACCGTAGCACCGCCCCCCGCGCACCGACCGCCCGGCCTGTGTCGTCCCTCCTGTTCATTTCGCTCCTTCTTTCCCTCTCTCCGTTCGGCTTTTCCCAGGAAGGCCGCTCCCGTCCCGTCGGTTACCTCGTTCAAACCATCCCAGCGGGCCAGACCACATCGTTCTCCGTCCCGTTTGATTCCGATGTCTCCAGTCTCGCGAGCTCGGTCGGCAAACTCACCGCCGTCGGTGTGAATTATTTTGAGAACTCGGCTGCCACCTGGACGCCCGGCGCCTTCACCACCGCGGATGCGCCTTACTTTGTCCGCATCACGTCGGGCACGCACACCGGCCGCACGTTCCGCATCGTCTCTCCCGCCAACACCGCGACTCGCCTCTACGTCGCCGACGATGGCATCGGCCTCGCGACGCTCACTCTCGCGACGGGCGCGGACGGCACCCGTTTCGAAATCGTTCCCGGCGACACGCTCGGCACTTTTTTCGGCACCACGACCCCGGTCAACACCCTCGTTCTCCAGGGCGGCACCGCGCCGCTCGAGGCCGATCTTGTCCAGGTGTGGGGCGGCGCCGCGTGGTTGAATTTCTATTACAACACCACCTGGCAGCGCTGGGCCCGCGACACCGACCTGATCTCCGATCCGAGCCGCAACAGTTTTCAGCTGCGCTCCGACCGCGGGATGATGATCACGCGCCGGGCCGCCACTCCGCTCGATCTCGTCGTCGTCGGTCGCGTGCTCAACACGCCCCAACGCGCTTTTCACGCCCGCAACGACAACGCGCTCACCTTCCTCGCCACCATGCAGGCCAGCGACATTACCCTCGGTGCCCTCGCGCTCCAATCGAGCACGCGCAGCCTGGATTGGAAAGGCGCCGCCGATCCCGCCAACGCCGACACGCTCCTGGTTTGGAGCGGCTCCACGTGGTTTAGCTTTTTCTATAACTCGACCGTGAGCCACTGGCAGCTCGTGGGCGATGCCACCAATCGCGATCCGTTTCTGATCAGAGCCGGCACGCCGGTGTTCGTCCTGCGCCGCGGCACGGGCAATTCGGCTGACGACAAGACGATCACGTTTCCCGTCCCCGGCACCTGAACGCCCTCGCGCCCGCCATGCGACTCCTTCCCTTCGCTCTCGCGCTCATGGCCTTTGCCGCCACCGCGCTCGGGCAAACCATCGTGCTCGACAACTTCAATGCCGGCGGGACCACCGGCGCCGTGCGCGCCGGCACCAGCTGGGTCAACAACGTTACCGCGGGCGCGAACACCCTCACGGTCGGCGGAACCGCGCTGAATGACAACGGCTGGGGCGCCACCGGCCAGACGATCAATGCCACCGGCATAAATTTCTTTTCAGTCACCGCGCAGCGCGACGCCGGGCACGTCGCGAGCAACTTCGTCATTCAGTTCGAAGACCGTAATCTCAACACTCAGGTTTTTTCCGTGGGCACCTCCGCGTTCGCCACGGGTTCCCTCACTCAGGTGCAAGTTCCCGTGACGTGGGCCGCGGGCTTCGACCGCACCCAGATCGTCAGCTGGAGTATCGGTGGCGGCAGCGTCGGCACGGTGCCGTTTCGGATGACGTTCGACCAGATTTCCCTCACCGGAACCGCCAACAACAATGCTCCCATCGTCCCGGGCGTGTCCGGCGACTACGGCACCCGCGCGCGCGCCCCGGGTGAGAGCGTCACGTTTACCGTCACCGCCACCGGCTCCACGCCATTGACGTATCAGTGGTTCAAGGACGGCACCGCGATCACCGGCAACCCCAGCGCGACCACCGCCACGCTGACCCTCGCTTCCCTCAACGCCACCAACGCCGGCAACTACACCGCCGTGGTCACCAACGCCGCGGGCACCGCCACCAGCGGCTCATTCACTCTCACCGTCGCAGCCACGCCGGCGACCGTCACGCTGGGCGGCCTCGCGCAAACCTTCACCGGTTCGCCGCAATCCGTCACCGCGACCACGGCGCCCGCCGGCTTGCCGGTCACGTTCAGCTACAACTCCAGCGCGACGCCGCCGACCAGCGCAGGCTCCTACACCGTCGTCGCCACCGTCAATCACCCGAGTTACACGGGCAGCGCCCAAGGCACCCTCGTCATCGCTCGCGCGCCACAATCCATCAGCTACGGCGCCTTTCCCGCGACGCTGACCGTCGGCACGGCGCACGCTCTCGCCGCCACGTCGAGCTCCGGCGGGGTGGTTTCTTTTGCGCTCGCCCGCGGCAACGCTCAACTCGCCGGCACCGCGCTCACGCCGCTCGATACGGCGCAAATCACGATTCGCGCGACGCAGGCCGGAGATTCCAATTTCCTCCCGGCCGTCGCCGACTTTTCCTTCAGCGCTGCGAAACAGAATCAGAGCATCATCTTCGCCGCCCTCACCAGTCCGGTCACCGGCACTGCGCCCGTCACGCTGGCCGCCAGCGCCACCTCCGCGCTGCCGATCACATTCAGCGTCATCACCGGTCCCGCCACGTTGACCGGCACGACCGTCACGCCGACGGCCTCCGGCCTCATCATCGTGCGCGCCAGTCAACCAGGCAACGACACCTTCAATCCCGCGCCCGACGTCGATCGCGCGCTGGTCGTCGTCGGCGTCGAAGCCCCCGCCACCGCCCCGACGATCGCTCGCGCGCCCGCCAGTCAAACCGTCGCCCTCGGGGCTCCCTTCACGCTTTCCGTCGACCTGGGCGGCACCGCGCCCTTCACGTATCAATGGTTCAAGGACAACGTTGCCCTCGCCGGCGCCACCGAGAATTTGCTCACGTTTGGCAGCGCGACCGCCGCCCTCGCCGGCAGTTACAGCGTCGCCGTCACCAACCGCGCCGGGACCGTGCGTTCCGCGGCCGCCATCATCATCGTCGACGAGACCGTCACGGCCGAATCGCGCCTGACGAACTTCTCCACGCGGGCCCGGGCCGGAAACGGGGATCAGGTGGTCATCGCGGGCTTCGTCATTTCCGGCAACACTCCGAAGCCCGTGCTCGTCCGCGCTGTCGGCCCCACGCTCACGACCTTCGGAGTCACTGGCGTGCTCGCCGCGCCCGCGCTCGAATTGTTTGCCGAACAGCGCTCCATCGCTCGCAACACCGGCTGGTCCACCAACACCAATCCCGCCGCCGTCGCCACCGCCGCGCAGCAGGTCGGCGCGTTTGCCCTCACCGCCACCAGCGCCGACTCCGCGCTGCTCGCGACGCTTCCGCCCGGCAACTACACCGCCGTGATCAGCGCCGCGGATCAACGCGCCGGCGTCGGCCTGATCGAAGTTTATGACCTCTCCTCGCCCGTCCGCGGCCAGAAAATCAGCAACCTCTCCATCCGCGCCGGCGCCGGCGTCGATGCGGATACGCTGATCGTCGGCGTGGTCGTTCAAGGCACCTCCCCCAAGCGCATGCTCATCCGCGCCGCCGGTCCTGCGCTCGCCGGCTTCGGCGTCTCGGGCGTCCTGGCCCGTCCCCAACTCGCGATTTTCTCCGGTGCGACCGAGATGGTCCGCAACACCGGCTGGGCCAACAGCCCGACGATCGCGCAAGCCGCCAGCTCCGTCGGCGCATTTGCGTTCACCGCCGACAGCCTCGATGCCGCGCTCATTGTGACCCTCGCGCCCGGCGCCTACACCGCGCAGGTTTCTGGCGCCGGCGGCGCCTCGGGCGTGGCATTGGTCGAGGCCTACGAATTGCCCTGATGCGCGCTCTTAAGCGTCTGCGCGCTCACACCGCATTTTATCCCCTTCGGCGACTCGCCACGCTCGCGGCGTTTGGGTTCATCGCTTCCCCGGCCTCGGCGCAGCTCGTGGTCGAACTGCCCTTTAATGTCGGCGTCCCCGCCCGCGTCTCCTCTTCGCCGTCGTGGTCCGATACGGTTGCGCGCACCGCACACCCGGGCCTCCCCGCGGCGCGTTCCGCCCCGGCCGCGGCCAACATCCAAAGCGCACCCAGTGCTGCTGCCGCATTGCCCCCGCCGCAGTCTTTTTTTCCGGAGATGGTAACGGTTATTCTTGCCTCCAATAATCAGTCACCGCGGTTGGCCCAGTTAGCCCCGCACGCGCCACCGTCGTCGTCCCCTCCGCCCCCTCCTCCCCCCGACCCGCTGATTCTCTCGTCGTTCAACGGCGATACCGCGAGCGGTGGTGTCATCTCCACCACGAGCTGGCAGGGAAATGTCACTCAGGGCTCAGGCTACATCACGATTGGCGGGTCCGCCCGCGACGACAACGGCTGGGGCGTCACCGGCCTCTCCCTCAATGCGTCGACTTGGAGCACCATCTCCATCACCGCGCAGCGCGACCCGGGTAACGCCACCGGCACACTCGCCCTCCAATTCGAGGACCGCCTCCTCCGCACCAACATTTTCTCGATCAACACGGCCACGTTTGCGGTCGGCACGCCTACCCAGGCTCAGATCGTCATCGGCACGTGGACCAGCGATTTCGACTTCACCCAGATCGTGAGTTGGAGCATCGGCGGCGGTGGCTTGGGGACGAACGATTTCCGAATGACCCTGCATAACGTGGAAATCGGGGTCACCGCGATCCCGGAACCCACGACCACTGCAGTCGTGATTGGACTCGCGGCCGTTGGGGCGGCGCTGTATCGACGCAGACGCCAATGAATGTCGTTCGTGCTGCCACACTGCTCGCCTTCGCAGTAACCGTCGCCTCCGCGCAAACCGCGACGTTGGATAACTTCAACAATCCAGGCGCGACCGGCGCAGTGCTTTCGGCCAATCCCGCGACAAGTTGGGTCAACAACGTAAGGCGTGACGCGACGACGATCACCGTTCTTAGCCCTGCGCGCGACGACAACGGTTGGGGCGCCTCTGGAATCCCTGCGATCAACGCCACCAGCATGACGCACGTCACCATCCGTGCACAGCGCGACCCTGGGAATCTCGCCCCCTCGCTCGTCGTTCAACTCCTGGATCAAAATCTCACACCCCACACGCTCTCCGTCAGCACCAGTGCGTTCGCCGAAGGCACGATCACGAAGGTCGACATTCCCATCGGCACTTGGCCATCCGGCTTTCTGCCCGACCAGATCCGGCGATGGAATATCGGCGGCGGCACCCCTCCGCTCGGGACCGTCGCGTTTCGGATGACGTTCGACGATCTCAGCCTCACCGGCGGAGCGCCTCCTCAACTTCCCACCATCACCGCCCAGCCCCCCGACCGCGCCATCGGTATCGGCACCGGCACTACGATGTCGGTCACCGCCAACGCCAACAACTCCGGTTCTCTGCGCTACCAGTGGAAAAAGGACGGCTCGACCATTTCGGGCGCGACCCTCACGACCCTTTCATTCTCGAACGCCGCGCTCGCGGCCAGCGGACTCTACCAGGTCGAGGTCACCAACGACGCCGGCATGACGCCCAGTCGCGAAGCTCGCCTCACTGTCTTCGACGCCCGGCCCACCCACGTCCTCGCTCCCGGCACCACCGGTTACATCGCCGGCAGTCCCCTCACGATTTCCAACACCATCGTTTACACCGGCAATCCCACGCAGCTGCGCTGGAGCGCGATGATTCCCATCGCCTCCGGTTGGTCCTTCGCGTCTGACAATGCCACGACCGCCACCCGCACGAACAGCGGCACGCAAGGTCTGATCGAATGGACGTGGACGACCGTTCCGCCCTCGCCCTTCACGTTTACCTACACGCTCAATGTGCCAGTCGGCGCCGACGGCGATGCCACCGTCACCGCGCTCGTTCAATTTTCTCAAAGTGGGGTCGACGGCCTGATCATCGCGAAACCCGATCCGCTCACCGTGCGCAACGTGCTCTCGCGGCACTCCGCCGATGTCGACGGCGATTTCTCCCTGAGCCTCCTCGAGCTCACCCGCGTCATCGAGCTCTACAACACTCGGATCGGCACGGTCCGCACGGGCGCTTACAACGTCGCCACCGTCATCACCGAGGATGGGTTCATGACGGCACCGGAACGCCCGGATCAACCCACCACTCTGACCCGTTATCATTCCGCAGATTTCGTGCGCGATGGTCGGATCGATCTCTTCGAACTCACCCGCGTGATTCAGCTCTACAACACTCGGAGTGGCACCGTGCGCACCGGCCAGTATCACATCGATCCGTCCAATCCCGAAGACGGGTTCGCGCCGGGGCCTTGATGCGGCGCGGGTGATCCGCGGGCCGTAACCGCCCGACTCTCACGGCGGCGGAAATACCGCTCCGCGAAAAGGAACCGCCTCGCCTGCGGTGCAACTATGCCGCGCCCATCTCATGAGCGCGGAATTCAAAACCAGCGAAAGCACGCGCATCATTTTGGTCGCGATTGCCCTCGTCGCCCTCGCCGCGATCCTGTGGCTGATTGCCGACGCCCTCATCATCGCGTTCGGCGCGATTGTCTTTGCCACCTTGTTACGCGCCATCGCCCTGCCCCTGCATCGCAAGACCGGCTGGTCGGAACGGTGGAGCGTGATCGCCGCCGTCCTCGGGCTTTTGATTATCACCGGGCTGCTGAGCTGGCTCTTCGGCGCGCAAGCCTCGCATCAATTCGGCGAGCTGCGCGAACGGCTCCCGGAGGCCACCGAAAAATTCAAGGCGTGGCTCGAGCGCTACCCCGCCGGCAAGACCGCCATCGAAACCTTCAAGCAGGGCACCGGCGGCGGCGAAGCGCTCTCCAACTTCAGCACGATTGCGGGCGCCGCGCTCGGCGGCCTGGGCAATTTGCTCCTCATTGTTTTCGCCGGCATTTATTTCGCCCTCGACCCGCGCCTCTATCGCAACGGTGCGCTGCGTCTGCTGCCGCCCCCGCGTCGGGCCCAGGTCGGTGCCGCCCTTGACGCCGCGGGCACCGCGCTGCGCAAATGGCTGCTCGCTCAAGTCCTCGTCATGGCCGTGGTGGGCACTTTGACCGGCGTGGGCCTCGCGCTCATCGGCGTGCCACTCGCGCTTACGTTGGGCCTCCTGATGGCGGTGCTGGAATTCGTCCCGGTGATCGGCCCCATCGCGGGCGCGATTCCCGGCGTCTTGCTCGCCTTTGCCAAGGGCCCGGAAATCGCGGTCTACGCACTCATCATCTACGTCGTGGTCCAGCAGGTCGAAAGCAACCTCATCACCCCGCTCGTGCAACGCTGGGCAGTCGAGCTGCCACCGGTGATCGCACTGCTTTCGATCGTCGCGTGCGGTCTGCTCTTCGGCGTGCTCGGCGTTATTTTCGCCACGCCGATGGCCGTCGTAGTGATGTCACTCGTCCAGCATCTCTACGTCGAGGATACGCTCGAACAGGGGCGGCCGGCCGACAAAGCCGCCCGTCCCACGACTTCGCGTTAGGCTTCGCCGTCCCGCGTCGCCGCTTGCTCCGCGCGCTCATTCGCACTGCGATGGGGTGCTCGGCCGACTTGTCCAGGCGTCTTCCGCCCACAGTCGCCGGCGTTCGATCCTCCGGCCTCCATGGACTCCGTTCTGTTTCACGCCTTCGTCTACCTTGTCGCGGCTGTCATCGCCGTGCCCCTCGCCAAACGTCTCGGCCTCGGCTCCGTGCTGGGCTATCTGGTCGCGGGCGCGTTGATCGGCCCGCATGCCTTCAGCCTCGTGGGCGCGCACTCCGGCGACGTGATGCACTTCGCGGAATTCGGGGTCGTCATGATGCTCTTTCTCGTCGGCCTCGAGCTTCAGCCCGCGCGC
>JANPIT010000744.1:0-12842 GCA_031425115.1 Opitutaceae bacterium
CTCTGGGCCTACTTCCGCTTCGCGCCGCTGCGCGCGTGGTTCGACACACTCGATCTGCGCGGCCTCGTCCTCCTGCACGTTTCCCGTTTCGTCGGAATCTACCTCTTGATTCTCTATCAACGCGGCGCCGTGCCGCGTGCCTTGATCGTGCCCGGCGCCCTCGCCGACATCATCATCGCCACGATGGCCCTGCCCGTCGCACTCGCGCCCTTGGAACCCGGCGTGCGCCTGCGCGCCATCCGGATTTGGAATGTCGTCGGCTTGGTGGGGATGCTGTTTGCCATCCTCACCGTGGTGCGCCTCAGCGTCACCGCGCCGCTGCAGGTTCGCGCGCTCACGCATTTACCCCTCAGCCTGCTCCCGACGTTTCTCCTGCCCCTGCTCCTCGCGACCCATTTTGCGCTCCTTGTGCGCACGGCCCGCGACCCACGGCCGGCTTGAACGCCTGGGTGCGCGCGCTAATCGTCCGCCTGTCTTGCGTCGCACCTCTCCAGCCCGCCTGCGGATCGGACTTTTTCGCGGTCTCCTCGCTCCGCCGTCGCCGGCCGCCGTCGCCGGTTTTGCGCTGCTGCCACTCGCCCGGGCGCTGTTCGTCGTCAGCGTTCTCGCTGCGCTCGCGGTTCCAGGCGTCCGGCGTATCCAGATTCACCTGCGCACTGGCGCCGTCATCAAGGACCTGCGTGGATTCGCCGCCGACTTTCAACGTTACGCACACGAGCGCGGCGACTGGCCGGGTCTCAGCAGCCCGCCGGGAGTGATCCCACCGGGCGCGGAAAAATACCTCGCTGCGTCCCCTTGGAAAAAGCCCTCGCCCATCGGCGGCGCCTACACCTGGGCTGCCTTTTCGCTCCATCAAGGCGAGCGCTACCGCGCCGCCATCATCATTTCACACCTGGCGGAGAATCGCGTCACCAACCTGCGTCAGCAACTCGACGACCTGGATCGCCAGCTCGACGACGGCAACCTCGCCACGGGCAAGTTCCGGCTCGGCTACCGCAACCAACCGGTCTTCGTGCTCGAGCACTGACACCCATGCCGACCGATCCGGCCGAGGTCTCCGCCCATCCCGCCTTCACCAGGCGTGCCCTCGTGCGCCACGCCATCACCGCGCTGCTGCTGGTCGCGAGCGTCGCGCTCGGGACGCACACGGTGTATTCAGTAATAAATACGCCGCGCGTCGAGTCGCCCATCCAACTCATCCCGGTGACGGACACCGCCGAAGCGTCGGCCCGCCGCCGCGAGATCGCGGGCACCTATGTCACCGGCACGCGTCCCGGCGATCGCACCATCATCGTGCACGATGATGGCCGCGTTGAATTTTCAGAGCGCACGGCCAAGGGCGTGATCAACGCCCACACCGATACCTACCAACTCGCCCGCGTCGGCAAAGAATTTGCCCTGAGCACCGCGCAGGGCGGAGTCATCGCCGCGCCCAGTCTCGAAACGCTCATCTACTACCGCGACACCTACCTCCGCCGGTAAAACGCGCGACCCTGCTTCCAGCCCCTACCGATTTCTCGCGCTTACGCCGGTCCGCCCATGCCGAAAAGCTCGCTAACGCTCCGCACCGCCCCCGCGTTCAGTTCGCGATGCGGCGGAAGCTGCGTGCGGAACCAGGTGCGTTGTTTCTTCACGAGTGCCCGCGTGTTCTGCGCGATCGTCTCGGCGAGCTGGGCTGGGAGGAGCCGGCCATCGAGCGCCGCTAAAACCTCGCGGTAGCCGATCGCGCCCGACGCACTGGAATTCTGCTCCAAGCCCGCCACCCGCAGTCGCTTCACTTCATCCACCAGTCCGCCCTCGAGCATCGCGCCCACTCTCTGTTCGATGCGAAACGCCAGCTCGGCGGGATCGCGCTCCAGCCGGGTCAGCGCGACGCGATACTCCGCGAACGGTGCCGGCTGCCTTGCAAAGTCCGCGGCCAAATCTGCCAAGGTGCGTCCCGTCGCCCGGCAGCGCTCCAAAGCACGCATCACGCGTCGCGGATTCGCCCGATCCAGTTCACCCAGTCCCGCGGGATTCAAGGCCAGCAACTGCGCGAGGGCCTCGGGCAACGCGAGCGCCCGCACTTCGTCGCGCAGCGGCGCCGGCACCGCCACGTCGTCGGCCACCGGCGCGAAAAACGCTTTCAGATAAAAGCCACTTCCCCCCGTCACCAACACCGCCCGCCCCCGGCCGAGAATGTCCGCCACGGCCGCCCGCGCCCGTGTAACGTAATACGTGATACTCGCCTGCTGCGTGACGTCGCAGATATCGATGAGATGATGCGGCACGCGTGCGCGCTCCGCCGCCGTCGGTTTCGCCGTGCCGATATCCATGCCGCGGTAAAACAGCAGCGAGTCACACGATACGATTTCCGCGTTGTGCTGTTCCGCCCAGCGCAGCGCCCATTCCGTCTTCCCGACGGCGGTCGGCCCGGTGAGCACGTGGAGGAGAGGCGGAGGCGGCACGGTTTTGTTCTTCCAATCCGTGGCATCCGTGTAATCCGTGGTCAAAAGGCTTTTCCGCCGCTGAAAACGCGTTTCATCGTCAACCTCCGCTCCGGTCGCGCCGCGCGCCACCTGCCGCGCGTGCGAGCTTTCGCCGAAGCTCACGCCGCCCGCGTCACTCTGACCGAGCGCGCCGGCCACGCCTCGGAACTCGCGAACGCCGCGCTCCGCGATGGCTGCGACCTGATCGTGGCGGTGGGTGGCGACGGCACCATGAACGAAGTGGCGAGTCAGCTCATCGGCTCTTCGGCCACACTCGGTCTGGTGCCGTGCGGATCGGGCGACGGTCTGGGGCGCCACCTCGGTCTGCACGGCGCGCCCGCGCGGGCCCTCGATATTCTGCTGCACGGGCGCCCTCGGATCATCGACACCGGGCTCGCCGACGGACACCCGTTTTTCACCGCAGCCGGCGTCGGCTTCGAAGCGGAAATCGCGCAGCGTTTCAACCAGCTCCGGCGTCGCGGTTTTCTCCGCTATCTGAGCACCGCCGCTGATACCTGGCGCACCTGGCATCCCGAGGAGATCGTCGTGCATCACTCCGGTCAGCGCGAAGTTTTCCGCGCCTTCACCCTCGCCGTTACGAATGCGAACCAATACGGCAACAACGCCCATATCGCACCCGACGCGCGGATCGACGACGGGCTGCTCGACCTGTGCGCTGTGCCCCCGGTGTCGTATTGGAACGCCCTCCCGTTGGCCGCGCGCCTATTCCATGGCTCCATCGGCCGCGTGCAAGGCATTAGCTTGCGCCGCAGCGCTCACTTCATCGTGGAACGCCAGGCGCCCGGTCTCCTGCACACCGACGGCGAGATCCACCGTGCCGGAACGCGCATCGAGTTCACCGTGCGGCCAAACAGTCTGCGCGTCCAGTGCCCGGCCTGAACGCAACACTCAGAGCTCGCGAAAAATCTCGGCGCGATTTCGGCCCCGCTTTTTCGCCGCGTAAAGCGCACGATCGGCCGCGGCCACCAGCGCCGCTTCCGTGCGCGCGTCGTCGGGCAGCACCGCGACGCCCGCGCTCACCGTCACGTTGAGTGCTACGGTGTCCGTCGCGAGGACCGGGTCCCGCGCAGCGGCCTGGCAAATCCTCCGCGCTACATCCCGTGCGCTTTCCAGATCCGTCTGCATCAGAATCACGGCAAATTCCTCCCCACCGAAACGCGCCACGCGATCCACCGTGCGCACCTGACTCGCGACCCGCCGTGAAATCTCGCGCAGGACCACATCTCCTGCGGGGTGGCCGTGGGAGTCGTTGATCGATTTGAAATGATCGATGTCCACCATCACCAACCCGAGCGCGTGGCCGAATCGCAACGCACGCTCCCGTTCCTCCTGAATGATTCGATCGAACTCCCGGCGATTGAGCAGTCCTGTGAGCTGGTCACGCGTCGCGAGCCGCCGCAGTGCCTCCAGCGTGTCACCCAATTTGGACGCATATCGCAGGGACCGCTCGATCATGCGCGGCGTGATCTCGCCCTTGACGAGATAATCGAGCGCCCCCGCGTTCATCGCCGCGATGTCGACGCGATCGGCGGTTTCCGCGGTCAGAAATACGATCGGCGTCCGGCAGCCCTGCGTCATGGCTTCCCGAATCAATTGCAACCCGTCGCGCTCGCCTAACTGATAATCGAGCAGGCACGCGACGTAATCGCCAGACAGCAGTCGAGTGATGCCCTCCTCGTAGGTCGCCGCCCAATCGAGCTCGTAAAGATCCGTCTGGAAGCTCTTGAAGTGCGCCTGCGTCAGGCGGAACTGCAACCGGTCGTCGTCGATGAGCAGAACCTTGCGCGTCATGATGTGGGCGGGACAACAAACGACCGCGCCCTACGCTCGTCGCAAGGGGAATTTCCGCGCATATTGGAGGTGGTCACTACCCCCGGCGCACACCGGCCGCCAAGTCTGACGCGCGCGCCGCGATCGTCGCCACGGTCTTCGCGCGGTCACCCAAATGGTCACGGATGCAATTCACCAAGGCGCTGCCCACGACAACACCATCGGCGTGCGCCGCGATTTCCGCCACCTGAGCCCGGGAGCTGATGCCAAAGCCCACGACCGTCGGCAGCTGGGTGCGGGCCCGAATGCGTGCGAGCGCCTCAGGGATGTTCACCGCCGCCTGATCCCTGACCCCCGTCACGCCCTCGCGTGATACATAGTAAAGGAAACCGGTCGCCGTCGCTGCGATCTTGGCGATGCGGACGTCGGGCGACGTCGGGGCGATGATGAAAACCGTTTCCACGCCGTGGGCGGCACAGGCCGCCGTGACATCACCCGCTTCCTCCGGGGGCAGATCGAGCGTAAGGATGCCATCCACTCCAGCCGCCTTGGCCGCGCGCACGTAGGCGTCGACCCCGTTCGCGAAGACCAAGTTGTAATACGTGTAGAAGACGATCGGCGCGGCGCTGAACTCGCGCACCTTGCGCACCAACTCAAAGACGCGCGCCGCTGTCATACCGCTCTCGAGCGCACGTTGCGCGGCCAGTTGGTTGGTCAATCCATCCGCAAGCGGATCGGAAAACGGCACGCCCAGCTCGAGCACGTCGACGCCATTGGCCAGCAAGGCGCGGCAAACCTCCACCGAGGTGTCGAAATCGGGGTCCCCCGCACAGACATAAGCCACAAAGGCGGCGCGGTTCTCAGCCCGGGCGCGGGCGAATGTTTGCTGGAGGCGAGACATGAAGCGGCGAACTTGGCGGGCGGTAAGCCGCGAGTCTAGAGCTAAGAACCCCGCGCCGCGCAGTGCCCCATGGTCTTTTGTTTTGGCTATACAAAGACCTGAACCGTAGGTCAGCGCGCTTGCGCGCGCCAAACCGCGTCCGCAATCGGACTGGCCTACAGTTAACGCAGCCAAACCAAAAGACCATGCGCAGTGCCTCGTTTGCCCGCGGCAATTTCTGTGCTCCGGCGCTCGGCTCACTGCCGGTTAGAAATCAAATTCCACCGCCACGGGCAGATGATCGGAGAGCAGAGTGCGGATCACCTCGGAGCGCGCCTTCACACACCCGGCCGGCAGGAACACGAAATCGAGCGCGCGTTGCGGCATCGGGGAAGGAAACGTCATCCCGCCCACCGGATGCATCACGTAGTCGCAGTAATCCGACAGGTGACTGAGCAGCGAGGCCGTCGCATCATCGCGGGTGCCGGGATTGTTGAAGTCACCGCAGATGATCGGCGGCACCGCCCACGTCTTGCTGTGCAGTCGATGTTTCTCGCGCAGCCACGTGAGCAGGCGCTCGAGCTGTTGCAGCCGCTGGGCCCGCGAGCCGAAGTGCAGATGCAAGTTTACCAGGGGAAGACAGCGCCCCCCCACGTCGAGTTCAACGTAGAGAAACCCCTTCTCCCCGAGTTTCTTTTGCCCGAAGACCACCGTCTCGGCCGCGCGGATACCATGGCGCGACAGCACCGCATTGCCGTAGGAGAGATTGAGCATCCCGCTCCGCCGGTTGTTGATGCCAAACACCGAATGCGGGAAGCGGGTGTGCACCCGCAAGTAGTCCAGGTGGTCGAAATTTCCCGCCCAGCGCGAACGCTCGTCGATCTCCTGCAGCGCCACTACATCCGGCGCCAGCCGGTCCAACAGTGCCGCGATCCGGCGGAGATTCGCTTGCAGCTTTCGTTGGGTCGTCAGCCCCTGAATGGGATTCAGCCCACGGCCGTGCGCAATATTGAAAGTGACGATACGCAGGCGCGGCATGTCTGCGACTAGAACGGCTCCCGCAGAGACTGGCAAGGGGCGTGCCTGCGAGTCGCAGCCTGCGAGTCGGCCCGAGCGCGTCCGGTCAACGCCATGCGCGCCAAACCTCCTTCCCTAGCCGTGGAGGCGCGATGAGTTCCAAGCACACGCCGCTGCGTTGCGTGGCCTCAGAAGGCGGACGTCCCCGCGGCTGCCGCGCGCGCTGCACCGGCGATCGGGCGCGTCGCGCGGGCACGCAAAATAAATTCCCCGATAAACACGTTGGGCACCCAGCACCACCACGCGATCGCAGGATAAAGCGCCTCGAACGACCAACCGGCGGCGAACACGATCCCGAGTTGGAGGCGCAGCGAGACCGCGGAAAACGTCAGCGCGTAATTGCGGACCATCCACGCGCGATGTCGCACGAAGTCCCGCTCGCGCACCGCCTCGAAGGCTCGCCAACCCGTATAAAGCCAGCCGCTCGCCAGCGCGGCGAAACCAAGGGTGGACACGAGCCCGCCAAAGGCATGCCACGCCAAAAACAGTCCCGAAAGTCCCCCCACCCCGACGCCGATTCCGAGGTAAATCTGCCCGAGTAGCCGGTGCAGCCGGGGACAGCGGGCGCGCCAACGATCCACGAACTGCCACGGCCCCACCAAGAGCGCTAACGAGGCGGCAAACGCGTGCACGTAGATCGCCCAGGGGTGGGACTCAAACGAAGCGCGCATCTCGGGGTGCACTCCCGCACCCAACGGGCGGGTGCCGTAGGTCACCAGCGCATAAAGCGCCACGCCTACCGAGGCCAACGCCAAGCCAAAAAAAAGCACCGCTTTCATAGCGTCTTCACGCGCGCTCTACCTGAGCCAGATGCTTGGTCATTCCGCACATGATATGGCCCGTATTCCGCACGCGCAGGCTAGGTGGCGCCGTCATCAACGACCAGGTGAGCAGCTTCGACCAAGGTCCCGGCGTGACCGTCGCCCGGCGGCCCCGTGGGCTGCCGGAGCTTCGACGCGCGGGTGCGGCGTCATCGCCCAAGCCAGTCCCGCCGTCACCAACCCACCGGCAGCAAGCAGATGGTAAGCGAATTGAAATGTCTCCATCGCCGGCCGCACGCCGCCAATCGTCGTCACTCCGATCGCGACCCCCACCACGGAACCGAGCTGACGCACCGCCGTGTTCATGGCACTGCCCACGGCGAGCGAGTGGCGCGGCAACTCCGCAATCGCCGCCGATGCGAGCCCGGGTAAAAGCAGCCCGATCGCCACGCCGCTGGCAATCTGCGCCGGCAACATTACGCCGGTATAGTCCGGCACGGTCGTCAGTCGAAGTGCGCTCCATGTCTGGCTGGCTGCATAAAGCACGCCGCCGATGACCAGCAGCGCGCGCTGTCCCGTCGAGCCCGTCCATCGTCCCGCCAGTATCGCCACGGGAATTACAACCAACGGGCCGACCATCGCCACCGCCCCCGCCCTCGCCTGCGAGTAGTCCCACACACTCGTGGTGAACGCAAAGAATGTCAGAAACATCAGGCTGAACGCCGCGCCAAAAACAAACGTGGCCGCAGTTGCGAACCGGACATTCCGATGCCGCAGCAGCGCGATATCCAAGGTCGGATGCGGTCGTCGCACCGACCACCGCACGCAGGCTCCGAGTAGCCCCAAGCCTAGCGCGATCATCAGCGCTGCCTCTCGTAGCAGGACGTCGGCTTCGGCCACCGCGTTCGCACCGAAAAGAACCGCCGCGACGCCCGAAGCGAGCAATCCGCTACCGATCCAGTCGGGCGGCACACTGGCCCGGGGCTCGACCTGCGCCGACACGCTCCGGCTAATTTGCGCGGCAACCCAAATTCCCACGGGCACATTAATCCAAAAGATCGCCCGCCACGTAAACGTCTCTGCCAGCCAGCCTCCGACGCCGGGCCCGATCGCCGCCGCGAGAGCTCCCACTGCGGCCCACATGCCGACCAGCCGAGCTCGATCCCCCGGGGACGCCGCGCCCAGCAAGAGCGCCAAGGCAGACGGTGAGATCATCGCGGCGCCGATCGCTTGAGCACCGCGCGCGATCACGAGCGTGATCACGGTGGGCGTGACGGCACAGGCGAGCGATGAGAGAGTGAAAACCGCCAATCCGACAAGGAAGGCCCGGCGGTGTCCGGTCTGATCCGACCAGCGCCCGGCCGGAATGAGCAGCGCGGCGTAAATGAGCGTGTAGATATTGATCACCCAGCCGAGCGCCTCGGGCGACTGCTGCGGGAAATGCTCACGCCAGCTCACGAAGGCCGCCACGACCACCGTGGCATCCAACGAAACCATGAACACCGCGCCGCAAAGCGCCGCGGCCGTCTGCCACCGCAATATCTCAGGCCGCGGCGCCATCATGTCGCTGTATCAGCCCGGCTGCGACGCAGCTCAGTCAGGATCATCCCAATTTGTCGGCGGTGCAGCCCAAGATGAAACCCGCCCAGAAATTTCCACTCCGCCGCGGTCAGCGGACCAAACCACGGATGAGCGTAGCGCACGGACGTCACCAGCGTTGCCGCCCCCGCTCCAGCCGCGGACAACCGGTCACACTCGCGGCGGAATTCGTCGATAACCTCAGGACCCACCTCCGGAGAGGGCTTCACCGCCGCCGTGCTCGCCGTTCCCGGCGGCAAACGCCCCGCGAGCAGCGCGTCGATCGTCCCGGCAATCGCGCTGTTCACAATTCGCAGGTGGTCGAGCACCATTAGCACGGACCAGTGCCGGCTACTATCTTCCAGCCCGGTCGGCCGCGCGATTAACACGCGCCGGGCCACGTCCTCCTGCGTGCAGAGGCCCAGCTCCATCTCGATCCGCTGGCGCTCGGCCGCGATCAACGCTTCCGCGCCCTCGCGGGAAGTGAGCGCGCTGCGTCCGCGAAAAATCAGGCGGGCAAAAAACAGCTCGATAGGCGGCAGGCCGGCGCCAGGCGCAGCCAACGCGGGCACGGATTGGGGAGGTGCGTCGTTCACTTGCACTATGCAAGTATGATTACTTGCTCGTTGCAAGTATAAATTCGCCGTTCATGCTGTATCGCATGCCCAATGCCCGTTCACCCGCGCCCTCCGATCGCCGCTCGCCGTGTCCCATTGCGTGCAGCCTCGATATCTTCGGGGATCGCTGGACGCTGCTCGTCATTCGCGACCTGATCCTGGGGCGCCAGCGGTTCAAGGAATTCTCCGCGTCGCCGGAAGGCATCCCGACCAACATACTTTCCGAGCGATTGGAGCGGTTGCGCGACCACGATATCATCGAACTCACGGAAGCGGCGGATGGCTCTCGTCATCCCGCCTATCAGCTCACCGCCAAGGGCCGCGCGCTCAAGCCGGTCCTCGAGACGTTGCGTGACTGGGGCCTGCGATGGGAAAAAGGCACTCAGGCGCGAATGACGGCGCCAGCGAGCTCCTAGCCACCCCCGCCGGCCTGGCCCGCGCTCGCGGTGTTCTGCGCTCCGTGCCACCCTTAGCCGACGAGCGCCGGACGGACCCGGCCGCGCTTGATGAAGTAGGCGATGGCGACGATCGCCCACGCGACGATAGCTGCCGTGGTGAGTTCGGGTCGCGCTTCGCGCAACGTGCGGGTGATGATTCCGACAAACGCGTAGGTCAGCGTGAGGGTAAACCAGAGGTTCGCCCGGAGCTTCACCACCAGGGCGGCTCCCACCACGGCGGCGCCGGCCAGGCCGATCCACTCAGGCACCGCCGGCTGCCGCACGCTGTTATCGAGTAGCCCGGCCACCGACAGACACGTTGCCGCTGTCGTCCAGCCCGCGAGCAGGCTGAAAGGCACCAGCACGCAGACTTGCCGCGGTCCGTTGATCGTGCGTTGCGTCGGCACGATCCCGAAGAGCGCCTTCAGTGCCGCGCCCCAAATGCCCAGTAAGATAAAAAACGTCGCGATCTCGATGCCGGACGTCTGCGCGACCACGAGCCACAGCGTGTTGCCCGCGAACGCCGCCGCCGTCCATCCGCCGATCTGGCGGAGCACCGGGTCGGTCCGGTGCCGCGCTCTCGACTGATAAACGGCGTAAACGAGACAGAATAAGAAAATGACGCCCCAAATCGCGAAGAACGGATCGGGAGGCACGATCGGCGAAGGATCCTGCGCAGAGCGCGCTCCCACTTCTTGCCCAATCCCCAGCGCGGGCAGAGCCGGGGCGATGGCTTGGGTGAACGCGAAGACGAGGTTGGCGGTGATACGGAGGCGATCGTTATTGGTCGCCGGATGCGATGGCTCGGTCGAGGGCTTCATCGGGGATTTGCATTCACTACGCGCGAAAGCGGCGGTGGGTTGCAGCGTTGCACGCGATCCGACCGTCACGCGAAAGCGGGGCCGTCGCCGACGATCCGGCCCGCGGCAGAGGCCGACCGCGCCCCCAATCAGCCCCCAAGCCGGTAACCGATCAGCATGCGATGCCTATCCAATCGTCGCACCCTCAGAAAGTCCGCGTGAACTCGCCCGGCCCTGTCCGGCCCGCGAGCAGCTTCGGATTCACCGAAGCGTCGTATCCGAAACCCTCCGACGACGCGAGGGGCGGCTCTGGTTTTTACGCGTCAGCAGCCCCCTGGCACCGTGGTTTCAACGGTGATCGCGTCGCGTAACCCAATCGTGCCGATCGTCGCACGACCGCAAGATTCCGCGTGGGTCGACCGCGGAACGTGCCGTGAGAAACAGCCAGACTCCGCCAGCAGAAGCAGGAGTTCGTAGCGCTTGGCCCCAAGGACCTTGCTAAGCGTTTCGGCATCCCTCAGTCACTCTCCTGCTGCTCTCTATGGCGAAAATCGGTGAACCTCAAGGAGGACGGACGGTCCAGCCAAGCCTCCCATTTCTTGCGCAGACCCCGGCGCTCTTATGAAAATCCTGCATCTGGAGAACGAGTCGCTGGACGCGGAGTTGATCGCTCATCACGTAAGGAAAGAATGGCCCCGGGCCGAGATCGTGGTGGCTGGCTCCAAGTCGAGCTTCGAGGTCGCCATCGCCCAGTCTTCGTTCGACGTGGTGCTGGCCGATTACCGGCTCCCAGGCTTCGACGGCTTGGCGGCCCTTAAACTGGCGAAAGCCGCGACGCCCGAGACCCCGTTTATATTGGTCTCGGGCACCGTTGGCGAAGAAGTCGCGATCTCAATTTTAAAGGCCGGTGCTAGCGACTACGTGCTGAAGGATCGTCCGCAACGGCTGGTGGTTGCGATTCAAGCCGCTCTGCGCGAGCACGCTCAACACGCGGCGCGGCTGAAAGCGGAGACGGCCCGCCTCATCGTGGAGCGGCGTTCCCGCTTGTCGGCCGAAGCCACCGCGCAAGTCACGTGGGTGATCGACCCCTCCTGCCACGTCCTTGACGACAACGCGTCCTGGGAAGCACTGACTGGCCAGAATTTGGAGGGCCGACAGAGAGGCGGTTGGTTCAAATGTATCCACGCTGAAGACCGCGTGCGCGTGATGGAGGGGTGGCAATCAGCCAATGCGCGGGAGGTGCCGTTTGCCGATGAGTGCCGCGTGCTGCGCAAAGACGGGCAATGGCGCGAATTGCTTTTTCGCGGCATGCCCCACCGCAGCCCCGCCGGCGAGATCGTGGAGTGGGTGTTTGGCGCAACCGATGTGACCGACGCTAAAAAAGCGGATCGGGCCGCCCAACGCCGAGAGGTGAAGTATCAGGCGGTGTTCCAACACGCCTCCGATGCGATCCTCCTCCTGGCCAATGACGGCATGATCGTGGAGGCCAACCGCGCCGCGTCCACCCTCCTCGGCCTGGAACCAGCCGAACTGGTGCACAAAAAATTCGACGAATTGCTCGCGCCCGAATCGCGGGAAGTCGCGCATCAACTGTTGGTGCAGCTGCAGCCAGGGGAACGATTTCTGGACGAGTATGTGATGCGCCGGGGCGACGGCAGCACGTTCCTGGTGGAAACCAGTGCCGTGCGGCTCGCCCACGACAGCGTGATCGCCATCGTGCGCGACCTCTCGGCCCGCCGCGCGGACCAGGAGAAAATGGCCCAACGCGCGGCGCTGATCGATCAGGCGCGTGACGCCATCCTCGTGCGCGACCTCAACGATCACATCCTCTCGTGGAATAAGGGCGCAGAGCGCATCTACGGCTGGACGGAAACCGAAGCGATCGGCCAGCCGTTCGATCGGTTGCTGGGCATCGAACCAGAACAATTTCGGGACATGTCAGAAAAACTTCGTCGTGAAGGCGAGTGGTCTGGCGAAGTCAAAACGAAGACAAAAGATGGCCGCACCCTCATTTCCCATTGTCGCTGCACCTTGATTCGCGACGAGAAGGGCAAACCCCGGTCCGTCCTTACGATCGACACGGATATCACCGCCAGCAAGGACATGGAGGCGCACTTCCTTCGCACGCAACGCATCGAGAGCATCGGGACGCTCGCGAGCGGTATCGCCCATGATCTGAATAATCTGCTCGCTCCCATCATCATGGGCGTCGGCTTGATGGAGAAAATGCAACTGGCCCCCGAGGTGAGTGCCGTGGTCGATATCATTGCCAAAAGCTCCGAGCGCGGCGCGAAACTCGTCCGACAAGTCCTCTCCTTCTCTCGCGGGGTCCAAGGCATGCCGGTCACGCTGCACCTCTTGCACGTGGTGCGAGACGTCGCCGCGATCGCCGAAAACACGTTTCCCAAAGATATCGAAGTAAACGTGGATATC
>JANPIT010000745.1:0-4999 GCA_031425115.1 Opitutaceae bacterium
GGCCACCAGCGGCCGGGAATCGCGCCGTTCGGAAAAAAGACGAACGCCGTGCGCAGCGGCGCCCCCGTGGGAGTCGTGGCGAGTTGCGCCGCGGCCTGTGCGGCCAGCATCCGGCTCGGCAGCAGTGACGTGAATGCCGGCAGCGCCATGCACGCCCCCACGCCACGCAGAAAGTGACGACGGTTCATCGCGGAAAAACTCGGCTCAACGCGGCGGGATGACGGCATGGGGATATTCATGGCTTAGTCGGAAGATTTGGAAGGTGCTCGGGTCGCGACGGCGGGTGTGGGTCCGCCCGACTGCACCAGCGCGGAGCTGGCTTGGCGGCGATGTTGAAACGGTGTCGATTCCACGATGCCGCGCAACAACACGGAGGGTTTTCCGCCGCTGGCTTCCAGTTGCGCCACAATCCGGTCGACCGTCACTGTATCATAATACTCCAACCCGCGCCCGAGCGCGTAGGTGAGCATTTTTTCGGTGATGCAGTAGTAGAAATCTCGCCGATGTCCGGTCACCAGCACTCGCTTCAGCTCGCGCACGTTGGCGAACGATTCGCCCGTGATGAGTTTGCCCGCCGATTGAATTGGCTGGCCCGCGTCGGTGGTGCGCCAGGTGCCGAGCGCATTGAAATTTTCCAACGCGAGGCCGAGCGGGTCCATCCGGCTGTGGCATGAGGCGCATTTCGGATCGGACGCGTGCAGCGCGAGCGTCTCGCGCAAGCTCATCGTCTTCAATTTGGCCGCGGGCGCGGCATCCTCGAGCGACGGGATGTCCGGCGGCGGCGGCGCCGGCGGTGTCCCCAGAATCGCTTCAAGAATGAACACGCCGCGCTTCACTGGCGAAGTGCGGGTGGGATTCGACGTCACCGCAAGCACCGTCCCTTGTGTCAGCACGCCGCCGCGCGGACTATCGGGCGGGAGCTGAACCTTTCGCATCGTCGCTCCCTGGACGTTGGGGAGGTCGTAATGCGTCGCGAGCGCTTCGTTAACGAACGTGTAGTCGCTCTCGATCAACTCGAGCAGGCTGCGGTCGTCGCGGAGGATGTGTGCGAAAACCATTTCCGTTTCCTGCTGCATCGCGCGGCGCAACGGTTCGGTGAGCTGCGGCTTCGGCCGACGGAAGAACTCGCCCGCCACCGCCCGCGCCTCGTTGAGCTCCTCCTGCTCTTCCGCAGTGCGGTCGGCCTGCGGTTTGCCTTGCAGCCGGCTCATCGTCGCCCGCGCTTTCTCATACTCCGGGCTCGAATTGTCGCGCAGGAAGACATCGTTGCCGTTGATCTGCACGGTCGAGATATCGCGCGCCTGGAGCCACTGGCCCGTAAAATTCCGCACGAGCTCGGTCGCGCGCCGGTCCGCGAGCAGTCGCCTCATCTGCGCGGGCAACTCGGCGCGGAGCCGGCCTTCGCCCGCCAGTCGCAGGAGTTCCGCATCCGGCATGGACGACCAGAAAAAATACGAAAGCCGCGAGGCGAGCGCGTAATCGTCGACGCGCGGATGACGCTCACCTGCCGCCATCGGGAGCGTTTCCTCTTCACGAAACAGGAACCGCGGGGACGCCAGCACGGCCACCATCGCCTGCGCGACACCCGCCTCGAAGGTGCCTTTCGCGTCGCCGAACACGCCTTCGGCGACCGCGACCAGACGCTCGAGCGTCGCGGGGTCGACCGGCCGGCGATAAGCGCGCGACGCAAACGCGCCCAACAATTCCTGCGCATAACTGCGGCGACCGGCGAGGTCCGGGGGCGGGTCGCGCGGAAAAATCGCCGCGTAGCCCTTCGGCTTCACATAGTGCTGCGGATCGAACGGCCCCCGGATCACGACCGCGTTGAGCCGGAGTCGCAGGTTGCGGTATTGAATTTTTTGCGGATCGACCGGCTGCACCTCGACCGAAATTTCGTGCTCTCCGGCCGCCCACTCGCGGTCGAAAACGAACTCGAATTTCTTCCCCCCTTCGCGCACGAAATCCTGTTCCAACAGCGTCTGCCCATCCGCCCGAACGATGACCTTGCAGCGGTTCAGATCGAAAAAATTATCCAGGTAACGCTCGCGCGTCGTGAGGTCTACCACGAGTTGATACTTGCCCGCCTGTTGGACGCGATGCGTGGTGCTGACGAGCGCGGGAGTGTAGTAGGAAAGCTCCAACGCCTCGCCCTCCGCCGTGGGCGCCGGGCGCGCCATCGGCGGTGGCGGTGGCGGCGCGGGACGACCGCCGCGACCCCGGCCGCGACCCGCAATCGCGGCGGGTGCACCGGGTGCTCCTGGTGCGTTTAAAGCCGCCGGTCCCGCGGGGATCGGCGGAGTTGCGCCAGCGGCGGCGACCTGCGCGACGGTCGTGGCGAGTGAGGCGTCCGGCGCCGTGGCCTTGGGAGCCTCTGGCACGACCGTGTCGACGCGCACCGTGGCGAACGTGCGGCCGGCAAGGGAAGTTTCCGGCACGACGCGCGACTGCGTCGGAACCAAGCCCGTGATGATCGTCTGCGCCGCGTCGAGGTAGCGCTCGAGCAGCACGGGCGACATCGTCAGCACATCGGCGATATTATCGAAGCCGTGGCCGCTGTCGTCGGCGGGAAATTCTTTCTGCGTGTCGAAATCCACGCCGAGCAGATCCTTGATCGTGTTGCGATACTCGACGCGGTTGAGCCGCCGCACGGTCACGCGGCCGGGGTCCGGCTTCTCGGCATCGAGCCCCATGCCCTCGCGTTTCATCCACTGCATCAACTTCTCCGCTTCCGCCGCAGGCAGCACGGCCTCATCCGCGGGAGGCATGATCCCGGCGCGCACATTGCGGAGCGCGCGCGACCAAAGCTTGTGATCGCGCAGCGCCGCGGGTGTGGAAAACTCGTCGAGCGTCACCCCGCCCTTGGCGATGCCCCCGCCGTGGCAGTCGAAACAATATTTCTCCAACATCGGCTGAATCTCGCGGCGAAAAGTGCCGAGGCTCGGCTCCGCCGCGAAGGCTCCCAGCGGCAGCGCCAGCACGATACAGGCAAATTTACCCAGCGCGCGCGCAGGCCGGAGGCAGGAAGAACCAGAAGAACGAAACATGCAGATAAGAATCGGGGCAAACGTCGGAGGGGACCGGCGTGCCGATGCAAGACGGCCCAACCACCAAATCGATGCTGAAATCAGCGCCGGCTTAAAAAAACTGCCCGCCGGACAGCCGTGTGATTTCCCTGACCAATCAGTCCCCAGCTGGCTCGAATAGAGCCGCGGTGGCAATGACCGCGGCGAGGGCGCCGCGGCTCCAGGGAATGCACAAGCCTCCTCTCGCATCGTTTACTTCGGCTCGGTGATGAGAAACTTCAACAGCTCGACCACTTCGCGTTCGGGCAATGCTTCGAGGAGGCCGGGCGGCATGAGCGACTGCGGGGTTTTCTGGCGCTCCTTGAGGTCGCTCTTGGCGACGTTGACGGTGTCAGTCGCAGTGCGGACCACGACGACGGTGTCCGTCTCCTTGTCGATCATGCCGGAGACCACGCTGCCATCCTTTTTCGTGAGAAGGTGGAGCTCGAACGCGGTGCCGACGACGGCGTTTGGGTCGACGATGTTCTCGAGAAAATAATCGAGGCCGTTGCGCCACGTGCCGCTGAGGTCGGGCCCGAGCTTTCCTGCCACGGCCGGCCCGCCCACCGCGTGACAGGCGGAGCAGAGGCGATCGTAAACTTTGCGCCCGGCCTCGAGCTCATAGGACCAGATCGGCGCGTTGCGATACACATCGCGCAGCCGCGCGATCGTAGCGCGCGCATCGGCCGACGATTCACTGGCGCGCCCCCAGACGCGATCGAGCGCGCGCGTGACGTCCGCGTTGCGCAGGTTGCGCATCTGCCGCGCGTGCAGGGCCGTAAGCACCTTGCGATCAAACGTGCCCACTTCGACAGCGCGCAACAACGGCAGCGCCAGCGCCGGCTTACTCGTGAGCGCGCCGAGCGCGGCATTTTTATCCGCAGTATTAAAGGCCGCAAAATTCGCGATGAGCCCGGCGGCGACCGCCTCGGCATCGGCGGCACTGGAGACCAACGGGATGACCGCGGAACGCAGTGCCGCATCGTCCAGCAGCTTGACGAGCAGCGCGGTCGACTCCGTGTCGCCCGCGCGGCGTAGGAGGTCGAGCGCGCGCCGGCGCTCCGCGAGCGGCGTGGCGGCGTCGGCGAGCCGAGCGCGCACCGGCGCGAGCACGGCTTTGTCGCCGAAGAGCGCGGAGAGTTGCTCAGACGCAGCGCGCACCGCGGGGTCCGTCGCGCCGGCGAAACGCGTCGCGACCTGCGTCCACGCTCTGGGCATGGTGAGGCCCGCTTCGCTCTCGAGGGAAAACGCAAAGACGCGCAGCGCACGCGCGGCGGCCGTTTCCGGGAGAGTCGCGAGCCGCGCGGCGATTTGTTCGCGGCCTTCGCCAGTGCGCGCGCTGAACCAGAGAATCGAATCCGCCAGCGTCGGCAGCGGCGTGCGCGCGGCGAGATCGAGGGCGCGCGGGACATCGGTGGCGATGGCGGGGGCGAGTGCGAACCATGCCATCTTTGGCAGGAAGCGATCGGTTGCATCTTCCGCGCGGGCAGCGAGGGCCTCAACAACCTCCCAGCGGGATTGGGTCGAAAATGTCGCTGCTGCCGATGCGATCGCCAAGCGCACGACAGGAGACGGGTCGTCAGCCAACGCACCGATGAGTTTCTCGTGTGCTGCCTCGGCAATTCTCTGCTCAGTCAAGATCTGGATCGTCCACGCGCGGACGTATTCGGAAGGATGCGCTAATCCTTCAAACATGAAGTGAGGACCGAGACTGTTCGCAGCATGCAGGGTCCATATTGCGCGGAGCTGGGAGACCACACCTGCTTCTTGGTCTCCCCACTGTTTGAAGAGAATGGCGAGTGCGTCGTTTTCGAGCGAACGCGACGCGGCGCGCTCTTGGAGCACGCGACGCGCGACGCGCACAAACCACTCACTCTTGTGCGTGTGCAACGCGGCGAGCTGCGCGTCGGTCATCGCCGCGAGGTCGACCTTCCCCG
>JANPIT010000746.1:0-6966 GCA_031425115.1 Opitutaceae bacterium
GGCATGCCGTAGTGCCGCGCCAGCGGCGCATTCACGAACGTGTAGTCACCGTAGAGAAAATCGAGGACCGGTCGCTGCTCGCGGACGAGGGCGACGAAGAAGCGCAGGGGCTCTTCGAACATCGCGGTGCGCAGCTCCGGATCGAAACTGGGAAACCGTTCGCGATCGACGGCGTTGTGCTCCTCGAAGCGGCGGAAATCCAGCCAGTGGCCGGCGAACTCGGTGGCGAAATTCCGCACGCGCGGATCGTTGAGCATTCTCCGCGTCTGGGCGGCCAAGACTTCCGGGCGTTGCAGATCGCCGCGCGCCGCGCAGGCCAGCAACTCCTCGTCCGGGGTGCTGGACCAGAGGAAGTAGCTCAGGCGGCTGGCGAGGGCGTGATCGGAGAGGGGGAGGGCGCTTCTTGCCGTGGTCGTGCCGCCGGCCGCTTCGACCAAGTCGATCCGGTAACAGAAATGTGGAGACATGAGCACGCGCACGATGCAGTCGCGCATGGCTTCCTCATGATCGACGCGGTTTTCCGTGCGCGAGGTGCGATAGAACGCCAGCAGGCTCTCGCGTTCGGCGGTGGTCAGCGGGCGGCGAAAAGCGCGGTTGGCGAATTCCTGCAGCGCGCTGAGGTGCGTCGGCTCCGCGGCGGCGCGGTCTTCTTCGACGCGTTGGATATTCGCGGCCACGCGTTCGAAGTGCTCCGTGATCGCGGCCTGAACGGGAGTGGTGGCGTTGTTGCGAACGGCTTTCGCGAGATAGAACTCGGCGAGTTTCTTGATTTTCGCCTGATCGGTGACCGATTTATCCTCGGGCCGGAAGGCGTCGAACTCCGGATCGCGCATGTAGCTCGAGTCGGTGCGCTCGAACCACACAAAGCTGGTGTGCATGCGCTGCGGCACGGCAGAAGCGAAATCGAATTCGCGCCAGAGGAGGTCGAGCTCGCGACGGCCTGCGTCATCGAGAATCAAGTCGTAGAGCGGGCCGTCGTCGCGGAAGTAGCCGGTCATGCTGTGCAAGCCAGCGCTGAGCAGCCGTCCCGCGTTGTCCTTCTCTTTCTCGGCGTCCATGTAAACGCGCGCGCGTTCCGTGATGAAAAACGCATCCGGAAACACGTCGGCGAAACGCGCAAAGGCGGCTTCGTGCTGCGCGCGCGCGGCGGGATCGGCGGGAACGAAAAGCTCGGCATCCACCCCGCGGTGGCGATTCGCCGCCATCTTGAAGGTGGCCGACGAACCCGTGGTGGTGATGGCAGGGGCGAGGAATTTGCCGCCCTTGCGGATGTTGTCTGACGTGCCCGGAGTTGCGGCCGCTGAGGGCGTCGCCTTAGTGGGTGGCGCAGCTGCGATGGCATAACCTTGCGCGCTGGCGGTTGGGCCGGGGAGCGCGACGGGTTTTTCCGTTGTCTTGGGCGGGGCGCCATCAACCTGGAGCGCCGCAAGATCGAAGCGCCGTCGATTGGCGGCCATCTGGCGATTCTTCCACAGCACATACGTCTGCGAACCATTCTGAATCCCGAAACCGCTCAGATTTTTTACTTCGGGAACGATTTTTTCGCGCACGCTCAGGATGAAGTCGCGCATTTCTTCTACGCCCGCGCGCAGCGTGGCGGGGGATGTCTGCTTTGTCTGCGGTGTCGGCAGCGCGCGCCACAGCGCTTGGAGCTTGGCCAGCGGGCCAACCTCTTCCCGCCCGCTGGTCAGCGTGTGCCAGAGGGACGTGAGGTAAGGCGCGCTCACCTTGGTGGCGGCGGCGATGTCGGCGAGGGAAGCGCCGGGTTGGCCAAGGGCGGCGCGATGTTGGTAGCGCCACGCCGCCGCAAAGTAGTCGGCGTAATCGGTGGGTTGGCGCCGGTAGAAATCGACGATGCGCAGCACCGCGTATTTGTCGCGATCGGTATCCGCCACGACCGGATGCGGCGCGAAGGCGAAGCCGTCGGGCTTCAGTATCAGATGTTCTGCGACGGTGCGTGCGGCCTGCAGATATTTTTTGACGAGCGCGGGCGACATCGCGAGCGACTCGCCGGAGTTGGCGAAGCCGGCCTGATTCGCGGGGTCGACTGGAAACTCCTTGGTCGGGCGGATATCGGCGCCGGTGAGGTCGCGGATCGTGTAGTCGAATTCCGCGTTACTCAGGCGCCGCGCCAGCACGGGGCCGGGATCGCCGGCGTTTTTTCCAGCTTCGTTTTTGCGCAGAGCCTGGAGCCACGCGATGATCTCGTGGCGCTGGGAATCCGTCGGATGCTTTTTCGCCTTCGCAGGCGGCATCTCTGCGGCTTCGAGACGCTCGAGCACGAGCTCCCAATGACTGAAACCTTCGACCACCGAAGCCGCGCTCGAAAACGGACTGAGGTCCAACTCGGCCTCGGGCTTTTCCTTGCCGTGGCACTCGATGCAGTAGTTCTCGAGGAAAGGCCGCACTTTGACGCCGAACTGGCGATCGAGCGCAGCATCGGTGATCGCGGGTTCGGCGGTGCGGGCGAGAGAGCTGAGGCAGAGGGCAACTGCCCCAAAAATAACCGGCTTCAAGATCGTCACGGGGTTGCGCCCAAGGACGGCGCAAACCCGTAAAACTTCAAGCTCCTGCCGCGGTCACTCTCGGTCAGCTTGGCAGTGGCTTCTACGGGGTAACGAGGTGGACCGTGCGCTCCGCGCGCGGTTGATAGAGGGACGCCGCAGCAGGCCGCGCGCGGAGCGCACGGCCCACCTGACCAAACCTCACGCGGTCTCCAGCAGCTTATTCAACCGCGCGACCATGGCGGTCGTGTCTTCGAGCAGGCCGGCGCTGATCAACGTGTTGTCGAGGAGCTGCTCGGCGACGAGCTTGGCGCGCTCTGCGTTCGTGGTGTGCGTCTCGAACAGGCGCTTGATCACGGCGTGACGCGGATTGATTTCGAGATTCACGCGCACTGGCGAGTCCGCGCCGTCCCGGTTCATTGCCTTCATCATGCGGCGCATATGCGGTGACATGAACTTGTCGGCGTTGAGCGCCAGGATGGGAGAGTCGACGAGCCGTTCGCTGGCCTTCACTTCGGCGACGCGCTCGCCGAGTGTTTCCTTCAACCAACCGGTGAGTTTCTTCACGTCGTCCTCGGCCAGTGCGCCTTCCGCTTTCGGAATGTCCGCGAGTTGCACGTCGGCGTGATCCGCGGCGGTGATCTTCTTGCCGTCGAATTCGCGGATGTTGTTCATCACGTATTCGTCGACGGGCTCGTAGCAGAAAAGGACTTCGAGGTTACGCGCCTTGAAGCCCTCGAGATAGGGGCCGGCCTCGATCGAGGTGCGGTGGGGGCCCATCAGGTAATAAATTTCCTTCTGGTCGGTGCCGAAGCGTGAAACGTAATCGGCGAGTGAGGTGGTCTTGCCCTTCTCGGTGCGCGACGACTCGAAACGGAGCAGCTTGGTGAGGTGTTCCTTGTGCATGAAATCCAGCGCAGCGCCCTCCTTGATGAAGTGGCCAAACTCCTTGAAGAACTCGTCGTAGGCTTCCGGACGATTCTTCGCTTCTTCTTCGAGAAACTTGAGGAAACGCTTCGTGATGACTTTGTTCAGCTTCTCGAGCAGCGACCGGTCCTGCATCGTCTCGCGGGAGATGTTCAGCGGGAGGTCCTCGCTATCGACGACGCCTTTGAGGAAACGCAGCCACTCCGGCAGGATATCCTTGGGCTTCTGATCGATGAGGACCTTGCGGCAATAGAGCGCGACGGAGGGTTCAAGCCGCGAGAGGCCGAGCTTCTCGGTATTTTCCTTCGGCACGAACACGAGGGCGTTGATCGCGAGCGGCGCGTCGGCGCTGAAGTGGAGGCGCAGGCGGGGGTCGTCGTAGGCGTGCGCGACGAATTTGTAGAACTCGGTGTATTCCTCCTCTTTGATCTCGGTCTTGCTGCGCAGCCACAGCGCCTGCACGGTGTTCATGCGCTTGCCGTTGAGATTGATCGGGAACGACACGAACGCGCTGTAGCGCTCGAGGATGTCCTTCACCGTGGATTCCGACGCGAACTCCGCGCACTCGTCCTTCAACTCGATGACGATCTTGGCGCCGCGTCGCTGGCCCTCGGCTTCGTCGATCGAGTAGCTGCCGGAACCGTCGCTTTCCCAGACAAGTCCGGGGGCGTCCGCGCGCCACGAGTGGGTGTAGACCTTGACGGACTTCGCGACCATGAACGCGGAGTAGAAGCCGACGCCAAACTGGCCGATGAGGTTCGCGTTTTTCTGCGCGCCCTCGCCGAGAGCCTTGAGGAAGGCCTTGGAGCCGGAGTGCGCGATGGTGCCAAGATTCTCGACCAGCTCTTCGCGGGTCATGCCGATGCCGAAATCCTGGAGCGTGATCGTCTTCGCCTTATCGTCGGTGGTGACGTTGATCTCGAGTTCGAGCTTATCGTCGAAGATTTCCTTTTCCGTGAGTTGGGTGTGGCGCAGTTTTTCGAGCGCGTCAGAAGCGTTGGAGACGAGCTCGCGGACGAAGATTTCCTTCTCCGTGTAGAGCGAGTGGATGACGATATCGAGCAGCTGCTTGATCTCGGCTTGGAACTCAAATTTTTGCGGAGTGGTGGAGGACATGATAGTGGATGGAGTGGCGATGCGCGCGGACGGGACCGCGAGAAAATAGAGGGCGCTAGTTTAGCAGGTTGCAGGAAAAATCAAGCGGGCTGACGGGCTACGTCCCCGGCGCCGGCGAGCCGGTTCAGCGCGGGCTCTGGCCTGCGAGGGCGCGTTCGAAAGCCTCGGCATCTTTGCGCTTCGGTGAATCTGCGGGCATGTGGCGCAAGGCCAGGCGCACGTCGTCTAGCGCACCTGCTAAATCGCCAAGCTCCTGCCGAAACGCGGCTCGTTGGATCCTCGCATCGTAGAGGCTGGGGGAACGTTGGAGCGCGGCGTTCATTTCTGCCATGCCGCCCTCACGTTGGCCGCTGATGAAATTAAGGATGCCGCGATTGGCCTGAGCTCGGGAAAAATTCGGGTCGAAACGTAGCGCGAGATCGAAGGCGGCGCGCGCCTTCGCCTGATCGCGGGACTGGAACGCATCCATCCCGCGGCGGTTGTAAACGAACGGGCTGGCGAAATACGGCGGATCGTCCGCGCGCGCCCACTCCGCCGGCAGGCTCAGGATTGGCACGATGTGATAAGGCTCCTCCACACTTCCGGGCGAGGCGATGACGTGATGGGCCGGGAGCAAAAGGTTGCCCGCGCAAAGCCATGTGAGAAGGCGGCGCGCGCGGAGTGTCTGGGTCCGCCAGATTTGTAGCACGCCAGCGAGCACGAGGGGGACGGCGACTGACATCGAGCGGCTGATGTCGTCGGCCACGCAAAGATTCACGAGCAGCGTAAGGCTGACAGCCACGAGTGCGAGCCATCGACCTCGCCCGGACCATGCCACCATCGCCATCGCGACTCCGAGCCAGCTCAGACGCAGCCCGCTCCACACGCCCCACAACGAAGGTCCTAATGGAGCCGGCATCAACGGACGATCTGCCCAATACGATTTGCTCGTTTCGCGCACTTGCAGGAGCTCTGCGCCGACGCGCACGGCGAGATACGGCGCGAGCCCAGCCAGCAGGACAAGCATGTCGCGCCACCACGTGCGACGATCAATCACACCGCCATCGCCCGCATAGTCTACCGCGCGCACCGCTGCACAGATGGGCAGCGCGAGGATGAAGCGTTCGTCCACCCAGGGAGCCAACAATGCTACGCCAAAAAATATCACGCGCTTTCGCGCGAAGCTGGCGAGCACGAGTGCGAGGATGAGCCAGGAGTCGAAATAGGCCAACCAACCAGTCGAGACAAAGAACCAAGAGGTCGTAGCGGTGAGCAGGGCGGCGCAGACCGTTGCCGTTCCATCGCGAGTGCTGCGCCATGCGATCGTCGCGACCGCCGCCAGGGACAGAAAACAACCTAGGTGCGGCAAGCAAAGATAGAGCCAGCGCGGAAGGTGAAGGTAGTGACCGACCAGCGGAAACAGCAGCCGCCATTCGATCACGCGATTGGTCGGATCTTCGATCCGTAGCCATGGATTCTCGAGCTGCAGGAGCGCGAACGAAACGCGATTTTGTTCCGGCTGTATCGAAACCAACTCGTTGATCGGCAAACCGACGGAGCGCCAGAGCCAATAACGTGGCGCAAAGAAACACACGGCGACCAGCCCGACGGCGACGGCGCAAAAGAATGCGATTCGCCAGGTGCTCTGTTGTTTGATCCAGACTACGAGGGCGGAACGGGATTCCGGCGCGGTCGAAAAAGACATGGGCGAGACTGGCCGGCGTTACTTCACTGCTGCCCCCGAGCGCTCCACCCGGATGCGGCGGGCGCGCTCTGCGGCGACGTCGGTGGCAGTGACGCGATAGTCGCCGATCAAAAAGGTCTCGCCGCGTTTCAGGGGGTGGCCGCGGTGACGCTCCGCCCAAGTCGCGACCGACTCGCGGGGCTGCCATTCGAAGGCCCAGCCAGTTTCCGCCTGCAGTTCGCGCATCGAGAAGAGGCCGCTCACGATAATCAAAGTGTCCGTGTGCTCGAACACCGGGCCGCGGCCGAGATCGAACTCGTCGCGGATGTCGCCCACGATCTCTTCCAACACATCCTCGAAACTCACGATGCCTGCGGTCTTTCCCTCGTTGTCGAGCACGACGGCGAGGTGGACGCGCGAGGTGCGGAACAGCTCGATCATGGTGTGGATCGGCGTCTTCAGCGTAAACGTCAGCGGGGGACGAATCAACGGCTCGAAGGAGGCGTCGGTGCCGAGCGCGAGCGTTTGCCAGAGCCATTCGCGCACCAGCACGATGCCCTTGATATCGTCCACCGAACCGGAGCACACGGGGAAACGGCTGAAGCCTGCGGTCTGCGCGACGCGGAGATTTTCCGCCAGGGGCTTGTCGAGCCAGAGCGCAACAATCTGGTCGCGCGGGCGCATCGCGTGCTGGGCGGTGACGGTGCGCAGGCGCACCGCGCGGACCATGATGCGGTTGATCAGCGCATCGCCGGG
>JANPIT010000747.1:0-1867 GCA_031425115.1 Opitutaceae bacterium
TTTTTCTGCTCTCATGGTCGTGCGCCTTAGTATTTCGAGAACTCGGTGGACGCGATCTTCACGCTCGGGCTCATGCTCGAGGAGATCGTGACGGTCTTGATGAATTGGCCGCCCTTGAAGGTGCCGGGCTTGCCTTTGCCGACCGCCTCAAGGACGGCCTGCGCGTTTTCGAGAATCTGCGCGGGCGTAAACGAACGCTTGCCGACGCCAACCCCGATGTTGGCGGTCTTGTCCATCTTGAACTCCACCCGGCCGGCCTTCACGGCCTTGATGCCTGCGGCGACATCGTCGGTGACGGTGCCCGCCTTCGGATTCGGCATCAGGCCCTTGGGACCGAGGACACGAGCGAGCGTGCGGACCTGCTTCATGGCTTCGGTCGTAGCGATCGCGACGTCGAATTCGAGCCAGCCTTCGCTGACTTTCTTCATCAGCTCAGCCATACCCGCCTCATCGGCGCCCGCAGCGAGGGCCTTTGGTGCATCGTCCGTGAAGACGATCACGCGGACCTTTTTACCCGAGCCGTTGGGCAACGGCGTGGTGCCACGGACATTTTGCTCGCCGGAAGTGGCGTCAACTCCGAGGCGGAATGAGAGCTCGACGGTCTCGTCGAACTTTGCCTTCGGGAACTTGACCAGGATCTCGACCGCGTCTTTCAACGGGTAATCCTTGGTGAGGTCAGCGACCTTGATGGCGCTGTTGTAACGTTTGCTGTGCTTTTTTGCCATATGACTCCTTGCGGTGCGAACGTCCGTTGGGACTCCCGCGGTGAGTTGGTTTTTTGTTGGATGGCAGGGACGAAATCACCTCGCGAGCGATCGCGAAATGGAACGGCCCTGCAAAAGGGAATTAGTCGACGACCTCGATGCCCATGTTGCGGGCGGTGCCGGCGATGACCTTGATGCCGGCCTCGGGCGTAGTCGCGTTCATATCGGCCTTCTTGAGATTATAGATCTCAAGCAATTGCTTCTTGGTGACCTTGCCGACCTTGTCCTGATTCGGCTTGGCCGAACCGCTGGCGATATTCGCCGCTTTCTTGAGCAGCACGGACGCCGGCGGCGACTTCAGGATAAAGGTGAAGCTCTTGTCGGAGAACACCGTGATGACCACCGGCAAAATCATGCCGTTTTGGTCTTTCGTGCGGGCGTTAAACTCCTTACAGAACGCCATGATGTTGACGCCTTGCGCGCCGAGCGCGGGGCCGACCGGGGGCGCGGGATTCGCGGCACCGGCAGGCAACTGGAGTCGGATATAACCTTGGATCTTCTTAGCCATGGGACGGACGTGTTCGGATTTTCGATTTTAACTGCTTCGATTGAGGGACTCCGACCGGCCAGAGGCGGGCTGAAATCGAAAATCCTGAATCGAATTTCTAAATGGATTATTCGGCAGCGCGTGTGACCTGCCAATATTCGAGCTCGACCGGGGTGAACCGGCCAAAGATGGAAACGGAAACCTTCAACTTGCCGCGTTCAGGGTCGATCTCGTCGATGCGACCGGTGAGCGAGGCGAAAGCGCCGTCTGTTATCTTCACTTCTTCGCCAACCGAGTATTGCACCTTCGGCACTTCCTTGCCGCTGGCCGCCTCGATGCGCGAATAGATTTCGTCGATTTCAGTCTGGCGCAGTGCCGCCGGACGATCGCCCCCGACAAAGCCAATCACGCCGGTCGTTTCTTTGACGAAATACCAAGGCTTGTTGATCAACTTCGCGTCTTCGCCGTAGAGCTTCGCTTGGATGAAGACGTAACCCGGGTAAAGCTTCCGAACCTTGGTCGACTTCTTGCCACCCTTGACTTCGGAAACGACCTCCGTGGGAAGCAGGATTTCGAAGATGTGGTCATCGAGCTCTTCGGCCTTTTTGAACCGCTC
>JANPIT010000748.1:0-4190 GCA_031425115.1 Opitutaceae bacterium
AGGGTGAGGTGGGCATTCTTCCCGGTCACATTCCCTTGCTCGCGCAGGTGGAGCACGGCGAGTTGCGCGTGACGAAGGGTGCCGAGACCCTGCTCTTGGCTATTAGTGGCGGCTTCGTGGAGGTCGAAGGCGACCGCGTCCACGTGTTGGCCGAACACGCGATCTCCGAGGAAAAGATTGATGAGAAGGCCGTCGAAGAGGCGCTTCGCCGCGCCGAGAAAGAGCTCCAGGAGGCCAAGCACCTCGACCCGCAGCAGTATGAGCGGCTGCAAGGCTTGGTTCGCTACTCGGGCGTGCAGTTGGCCGTGAAGCGCCGCCGCCGCTGACTTGAGCGAGCGGGCTTCGCAGTTAAAGATTTGTCCCACCCGGTGCTTGCACCGGGTTTTTGCTTTTCAGTGGGTAATCAACGCGCCGCGGTTCGTGTAGAATTCTTATCGGCGACGGCCCTTTTTCTTGATCCCAGATGAAACCGAGTCTCAGTATGTCCGTCCTAACGAATAGATGACCGCTTCCGACCCCCATCCGCTTCTGCCACTTTGCCAGCTTCCCGCTGGATCGCTGGGCCGAGTGCGTGGGCTGACGGGCGATGCGGATTTTTGTCAGCGGGTGCGCGAGATGGGTTTTGGCGAGTCGGCGTTCGTCACCAAAGTCGGCGGCTCCGGTCCCTTTATCTGTCAGGTCAACGGCACGCGCATCGCGCTCAGTCACGGCGCCGCGATGTGCATCCTGGTTGAGCAACTTGGGCGGCGGTAATCCGCTCTCCGCTCTCGCGATGAAGTTGTCCGAGCTCGCCGTCGGCGCCTCTGCTGTCGTCCGCGAAATCCCGAAAGCGGACGCGGGTTTCGTCCGTCTCCGCGAGATGGGTCTGCTGGCGGGCACGCGAGTAACGCTCATTCGCACGGCGCCCATGGGCGATCCACTCGAATTCAAACTGCGCGGGTATCACCTGAGTCTGCGGCGGTCGGAGGCCGAGCAAATCCTCGTCGAGCCTGCGACCTAAGATGGCGCTCCCCGCTCATATTTCCTCTGGCCCGGCGACGGCGGCCTCGCGCACGGCGATCTACGCCCTCGTAGGAAATCCCAACTGCGGGAAGAGCACGCTGTTCAACGCGCTGACGGGGCTGAAACAAAAAATCGGCAATTACCCCGGCGTCACGGTCGAGAAGAAGGTCGGCACGGCCTATTCGCAACACGGTCAGCCTATCACGGTGATCGATCTGCCCGGCGCGTATTCGTTGGCCGCGCGTTCGCCCGACGAGGCCGTCACCCGCGACGTGCTGCTGGGTCGCCGAGCGGACACCCCGCAACCGGATCGGATTCTGTGCATCGTCGATGCGACGAATCTCGAGCGAAACCTCTACCTCGTTCACCAAATTCTGGATCTGGGCCGCCCGGTAATCCTCGTGTTGAACATGATGGATCTGGCGGCTCAGGCGGGACTCAACGTCCGCGTGGCCCGCCTCGAGCACGAGCTCGGCATTCCGGTCATCGCGTGCGAAGCCGTGAACGGCAAGGGCCTGATCGATCTCAAGCTCACGATGAGCCGCGCGGATCTCCCGCTGTCGCGTCATGCGTGGGACATTCCCGCCCCCATCGCGTCGGCCGTCGCAGAATTACAAGCGTCGCTGACGACCAACGATCACAAGGCCCCGCTGATCGCGCGCGCCGAGGCCTTGTTGCTCCTCACGGATCAGGACGCGGTGCGCGTCGCCGGTTCGAAAGCGCTCAGCCCTCGCACCCATGAGATTCTGCGCGCCTGGCAACAACGCTGGGCAGGGGAGGGCACCGACTGGGCGGGGACGCTCGTCAACTCGCGCTACGAAGCCATCGGCAAGATTGCCGCCGACGTCGTGCTCCAAGCCGGCGCATCGGGCCCGACGCGCTCTGACAAAATCGACGCGGTCGCGACGCACCCCCTGTGGGGTTGGCTGACGCTCGGCGCGGTGATGACGCTGCTCTTCCTGAGTATCTTCACGCTCGCGGAGTATCCGATGAACTTCATCGACGATCGCATCGCGCAATTGAGCAATTGGGTGAAGGACGTGATGCCGCCCGGGGACCTGCGTGATTTGATCACTGATGGCGCCATCGCGGGCGTGGGCGGCGTGATTATTTTTCTCCCCCAGATCCTGATCCTGTTTTTCTTCATCGGACTGCTCGAGAGCACCGGTTACATGGCGCGGGCGGCCTTTATCATGGATCGATTGATGAGCCGGGTAGGGCTCAACGGGAAATCATTCATCCCGCTGCTCAGTTCCTACGCGTGCGCGATTCCCGGGATCATGGCGACGCGCACGATCGAAGATCCGAAGGATCGCTTGGTGACGATTCTCGTGGCCCCGCTGATGAGCTGCTCGGCGCGGCTACCGGTTTACCTGTTAATGATTGCGGCCCTCGTGCCGGGCGACCGCGTGCCAATCCTCACCAAGGTGGGAATCATGCTGCTGATGTATGCGCTCGGGACGTTTGGCGCGTTCGGCTTCGCGTGGCTTTTTAAACGCACGCTGCTGAAGGGCACCCCCCCGATGATGATTATGGAGCTGCCGCCCTATCGGCTCCCGGGGCTGAAGGATGTCACGATGCAAATGGCCGAGCGCGGCTGGATCTTCCTGCGGCGCGCCGGCACGGTGATTCTTGGGATCAGTGTCGTCCTCTGGTTTCTCGCCGCGTATCCAAAGGCTCCTGACGGTGCGACCTCGCAGCAGCAGCTCGCGCAAAGCTTCGCGGGCCGCGCGGGTCACGCGCTGGAGCCCGCAATTCGACCGATTGGCTTCGACTGGCAGATTGGCATCGGGCTCATCACGTCGTTTGCGGCCCGGGAAGTTTTCGTTTCGACGATGAGCGTGGTCTTCAATGCCGAAGCGGAGGACGATGACACCACGCCGCTCCGGCAGGCGCTGCTCGCCGCGAAGTGGCCCGACGGGCGCGCGTTGTTCACGCCGCTGGTGTGTTTCACGCTGATGATTTTCTATGTGTTCGCGATGCAGTGCGTGAGCACGGTCGCGATCGTGCGCCGGGAGACGAATTCGTGGAAATGGCCGCTTTTCCAAATTGGTTACCTGACTGGCACTGCTTGGATAATGAGCTTCCTTGTTTACCAAGGAGGCCGCGCGTTGGGCTTCTGAATCATGTCCTCTACATTCCAAACCGTCGCAGCCCTCGTCATCGTGGCAATCACTGTGGCGCTTTTGCTCGCCCGGTCGGTCGCCAAGCGCCGGAAACCAGGCTGCGGGGGTGAATGCGGCTGTCCCAGTCAGGAATTGAAACGTTAGAGCGCGTCGTCACGCTCGTCCTTTCCTTACCATGGAAGTTCTCATTCGCGATTCCGCCGAGACCGGTTGCGTGCTCGGCGCCAAGATCATTGCCGGCGTGGTGCGTGAAAAGCCGAACGCCGTGCTCGGCCTCGCCACGGGCCGCACGCCCCTGCGGCTTTATCAAGAACTGATCCGCCTGCACCGCGACGAAGGGCTCGATTTCAGCCTGGTGACGACCTTCAATCTCGACGAATACGTCGGGCTGCCCGGCACCCACGATCAGTCGTATCGTTATTTTATGCAGGAAAATCTCTTCCGGCATATCAACATCGACCTCCGCCGCACGCATGTGCCGAACGGCATCGCCAAGGATCTCCATGCGGAGTGCCGCTCTTACGAGGAAAAGATCGTCGCCGCCGGTGGCATCGACATCCAGCTCCTCGGGCTCGGGCGCAACGGCCACATCGGTTTCAATGAGCCCACCGGTTCGCTGCGCTCCCGCACGTGGATCAAGATTCTCTCGGAGCAAACGCTGAAGGATAACAGCGAAGTCTTCGGTTCGGTCGACGCGATGCCAAAGCATGCACTCACGATGGGCATCGGCACGATTCTCGATGCGCGTCGCTGCGTCCTCCTCGCGTTTGGCCCCGCCAAAGTCCGCGCGGTCGAGCACATGGTGGAGGGTCCTCTCTCCGCCATTTGCCCGGGTTCGGCACTGCAGATGCACCCTCGTGCGACTGTGATTCTCGACGAGACGTCGGCGGGCGGTCTGCACTATGCCGACCACTACCGCTGGATCGACAAGCACAAGTTCGAGTGGCAACGCGCGCGTTGAGCGCGCCGTGCGGCCCGCGCTAAATCGCAGATAGCACCGCCGTGCGCGCCCTTGCGATCGGCAAGACGATCAACGCCGCGATCACGCACAGTGCGCCGGCG
>JANPIT010000749.1:0-2014 GCA_031425115.1 Opitutaceae bacterium
TGTCGGCTTTGACCTGCCAGCCGCAGTGGCTCGCGCCCGGATAGTCGCGGAAATGATCGAGCACATCGAGGCGCTCGGCGCCGAATTCGGCGGCGACGGGTTGGCCGTCGAGCGTGGCGCGAATCGCCTTCAGTGGCGTGCGATCACGGTGGAGCGACCAGCCGCGGACGTTGAGGACGCGCGCGATGCTCGACCAATCCTGCGGATAATCGATGTTGCCTAAAAGTTTGGGCGAGGCGGCGGGCGGGGCCGGCTTGTCGAAGAGAGCGCGGCGGGCGGCGCGGAAGGGCGACGTGACCTTCCACGAGAACGAGGCGGTCATCTTCTTGATCTTCTCGTCGCGGGAGCGGAGGACGGCCTCGACCTGCGCGAGTTTGTCGGCGGCGCCGGCGAGCTCGGCGGCGTGCGCGGCGCGGAGGTGTTCCTGCGCGGTGCGCTCGCCGGCGGTCTCGTCGCGCGAGGCGGCGAGATCCAGCTTCGTGTTCGCGAGCTCGTCCTTGAGGGACTCGATTTCGGCGTCGGCGCCGAGGAGCGCGTTTTCGTAGGCGGTGACTTGCTGGCGCGCGGTGTGAAGGAGGACGTCGGCCTGGTCGCGGCGCTGCTTATGCTTGGCGACCTCGTTGCCCATGTTGTCCGCGAAGACCTGCGTCATGTCGCGGGCTTTTTCCAAACCGGCGGCGTGTTCCTTCGCGGCGGCGAGGAGGTCCTCGATATTTTTGACGTGCTGGAGGGTCAGCTTCTCGCGCGCGATGATCGCGTCACGGTCAGTCTCAACGGCAGCGATGCGCGTGCGGGCGGAGGTTTCGATGCTCTGCTCGAGTTGGCGGACGACGCGGGCGAGGAGGTCGGTCTGGGTGGCGAGCTGTTGCGCGGAGGGATCGCCCAGCGCGGTCGCGGCGGCGGTGAGGCGGTCCGCGAGATTGGTGGCGAACAACGTGGCGTCGGTCGTGGTCGGATCTTGGGCGAGGGACCAGTTCGTGACGGAGGGGCGCGCGAGTGTCGCCGTGTAGAAATCGGCGAGCGCGCGGGTGTTGGTCTTGAGATCGAAATGCTGGCGCGCGAAGACGACGGCGTTTCGGCCGAGCGTGGTGCAGAGGGCGGGATCGGCGAAGAGGCGGGAGACGGTATCGGCGATTTCGGAGGGCGTGCCGGTCGGCAGGAAAACGGCCTCGCGGCCATCCTGCATCAGCGCGGCGAGATTAGTCGGTGGCAGCGCGATGGGTTTGCCGCTGGCGAGAAATTCCGGGAGCTTCGAGGGGAGACGGTAGTCGTTGAACGCGCCGGCGCGGCCGGGCTGCACGAGCACATCGGCCAGGGCGAGGAGCTTGGGCAGTTTGGCTTTCTCGATGAAACCGAGGTCGAGCACGTGGCGCTTCACATCGTCGGCGAGGCCGTCGAGAAAACGCGGCGAGTTGAAGCCGGTGCGGACGAGGCGCGTGGGCGTGCCGCGCTGATTGAGGAGCGCGACGGAGAGGTAGAGCTCGCGCATCTCGGGCTCGTTGGCGAAGGTGTTGCTGCCGGTGAAAACGATGACGCGTTCGCGCTCGGGATTCGCTGGAGCTACGGCGCCCTCGCTGCGGCTGCCATCGGAACGCGGCGAGGGCGCCGCGTCTCCAGGGGAGGATAAACCGATTTCGCGGCGAAAATCTTCGTCGGCCGGCTGCGGCTGGTAGAGCGCGAAATCGACGCCGGGGAAAAGCAGGTGCGTCGGGATATCGGGTGGCGCGAACTCAGCGAGCTTGTCGATGATGTGCGTCACACCATCGGCGATACGGAGGAAGCTCTCACTGCGCAGCGGGTGCGGGAGGCTGTCGTTGAGGAGCGAATCGAGTTCAGACGCGCTCGTCTCGCGGAGCTGGGCGATGGTTTTTCCCGTGAAGCCTTCGAGCAGGAAATGCTCGTTGTCCTCGAGGTGGATGATGAGGCGGGCGGGCCGCTGGGCCTTGCGCTGGTAGGCGAGGGTGAATTTCCGCACGCATTCGCGCGGGGTCCAGGCGTGGATCAGGTCGGCCGA
>JANPIT010000750.1:0-2230 GCA_031425115.1 Opitutaceae bacterium
ACGCGGAGATCGCGGAGGACGCGGAGCAGAAAGAGAGAGAATCCATTACTCAAAAGGCTCACCTGCCGAGTGCATGGGCTCGGCGCGAAAAGGACAGGTTTTCTCCTCTGCGCTCTCCGCGTCCTCCGCGTTTCAACTGCGAATTCTAGGTCATCGGTGGTCAGCGCGAATTTCTGGCGGTTGGTTGAATCACACTTGGAGTTCGAACTCACCGATCGGCGTGCGGCCGAAGCCTGCAGGCTATTCCGGCCGCAACTCGCGGTAGAGCCGCGCGCGCGAGTAGGTCCACCAGCGCTTCGCGGTGCCTTCCGGAATGCCCATGGCGCTGGCGGCCTCGAGCAGGGTGAGCCCCGCGAAGTAGCGCAGCTTGACCAACTCCGCCTTGCGCGGATCTTCCTCGGCAAACTTGTCGAGCGCATCATGCACCGCGAGCAGTTGGTCGTCGGCGCGATTGACGTCGCCCGCCAGCTCGAGGTCGTCGGCGTTGAGGCGTTGCAGGTCGCCGCCGTGGCGCTGCGCTTTGCGCCGGCGCGCGCGGTCGATCAGGATCCGCCGCATGGCCTCGGCGGCGGCGGCGAAAAAGTGGGCGCGGTTCTGCCAATTCGGCTGCGCTTCGCCGCCGAGCCGCAGCCAGGCTTCATGCACGAGCGCGGTGGGCTGCAAGGTGTGCGCGGCAGACTCGCGGCTCATTTTGGCGGCGGCCAGTTTGCGCAATTCCTGGTAGACGACGGGCAGCAGCTCGTCCGCAGCGCGGGCGTCGCCCTGCTCGATTTTTTGCAGTATCAGCGTGACGTCGCTCATGGCGAGAAGGCGGGAAGGGGAACGGCGGACGCGGCAAGCGAGGTTGCCTGTTCCGGAGGGCTGGACACCCGACCGTGACAGCGGGCGCGGCCAAGGCAACGCCGGAGCTGAGGGAGCGGCGCTTCGGACGGCAGCTTTGGAGGCGGGCGGCGGTCCGACTCGCGGGTGGGCGAACCGGGCTCCTACGGCGCCGTGGGCCGCGCCCCGCCGAAGAAGATGAAGCGCCCCGGGATGCCTTCGACCGCCGCGGCGCCCAAGGTCGGGCAGCGGGCGTCGAGTCCCAGCGAATGGACCGCGGCCTGGCTCAGCAGGGTGGTTGTGCCGAACGTCTTCGCGATCTTCTCGGAGCGAAAAAGAAAATTCACCTCCTGGCCGCTCAGCTCCTCACCGCGTTCGCTCCGGGTGAACAGTACTGACCCATGATGCAGCACGATGCGAAAATCCACGGGACTCTGCGGTCGCCACGCCTCGATGGCGGCGAGCGCCGCGGTCACGGGCGCCCCACCTGAAGAATCATCTGCTGGCCACCACGCAAAAATCGCGTCGCCTACGTAACTGTTGATCTGCGCAGCGTTGTTTTCGAGCAAGGGACGCATACCCGCGATCCACGCCTGGAAGCGCTGGAGCGCGGCTTTGCTGCCGAGCTGAGTATTGAGCGTCGAGTAGCCGGCGACATCCGCGAGTAGCAGCCAAGCGGCGCGCTCGCGGACGGCGTCAAGCCGACGCGTGCGATCGGGCAGGACGGTCGCGGCCTCGTTCTCGGGACGATGGGTGCAGCGGTAACGCGCAGAGGAGTCGCCGAAACGCAGCTCGTCGCCGTCGCGCAGCGTCCGCGGTCGCACGACAGGCGCGCCGTTGACGAAGGTGCCGTTGCTACTGTGGAGATCGCTCAGCGAATACCCGCCCGCGGTGGCGGCGAGCAGCGCGTGGTGGCGCGAAACTGAGGTGGCGTCGAGCGACAGCTCGTTGTCCGCGTGGCGGCCGATGCTGCAGCGGCCTTTCAGCCAGAAGAGGCGGCCATCGGGTAGTTCGAGCCAGGATTCAGCGAGCGGAGGCGAGTGGGGTGGGAGCATCGTCATCGCACGATTGGCGGTGGCATGGCGCGCTTTTCTAGCGGCGCATGGAGCGGATGCAATGCGGCGTTTTTGCGGGATGGTCTGGAACGCAGGAAATCAAGAACTCCCGCGATTCGGGGAACCAGTCGTGCGCACTAGGCCGCAGACAAACGAGCAAACTACGCGCTGGCGTTCATCGCTTCGTGCGCCGGCATGTGGACCGCGGATTGGAGAACGATTACAATTGCGAGAACGAGGAACGGGTAAGCACGACTCCGGCCCGTGGACCAAACTCAGGGCACGTCGTAGATCTCGACGAGGGCGACTCCGGTGGTGCCCGCGGTGCCGGTGACTTGGGCGGTGTAGGCGCCCGG
>JANPIT010000751.1:0-7726 GCA_031425115.1 Opitutaceae bacterium
CGCCAGAAGGTGCGATTGGCGGGAGCTTGTTGGAACTCCACGGCCTCGCCCGCGAAATCGCGATAGCGGACCAGGCGGCCCACGCTGATCACAAAATTCCGGTCGAGTTCGCGCGACTCGTGGGAGCGGAGGCTAGGCAGCCATCGCGCCTGGGGATACAGCGCACGCCGCAATAGCTGCACCTCGTAATCCTCAGTGGAAACCTGGAAAGACCGGCAAAATTTTACCGCGAATGTCTCGCGTGAAGCAGAAGCGAGACTGAGAGACATACAGGGTAGTCAGCTCAAATCGGCTTCGGTTCGCGACTTAATCGCCGTCGCATCTTGGCGGATACGGGCGGATGGCGGGTGGGACGAGATCTCCGCCTGTGATCAGGCCGCCGGAGCGAGACGGACGGCCGCGCGACAGGCGTCGGCTTCAGCGCGACACTTTTCCACGGACCAACCCGCGACTTCCGCCATCCAGCCGGCCGCCTGCTCCACCGCCGTTGCTGGCATGCGATTGTAATAATGCCAGCCGCTGCGCCGCACGAGAACGTCTTCCAGGCGTTGCGCCCATTCGTGACGGACGTAGTGCTCGACCGCTGCGCGCGACCACGGTGGCGGAAGGATCCCGCTAAACGGCGTGGCTTGCGCCGAGGTAAGCAATGTCTCGTGCGCGGTGCGGCACGGTTTGGCCGCAGTGCCGAGATGAGCGACAATTTGATCCACGGCCTGCTCGGCCATGAGGCGATAAGTCGTGAGTTTGCCGCCCGCGATGTCCCACCAGCCGGGTTCGGGCGTTTTGATTTGGTGCGCGCGCGAGATGTCCGACGGTGTGCCGTCGGGATTGGCGATCAACGGCCGCAGCCCGGCCCACGTGCTGACAATGTCCGCCTCGCGCAATGCGATCGAGGGGAAGAATTCGTTCACCGTGCGCAGGAGGTAAGCGACGTCCTGCGCCGCCGTGGCTACATCTTCGGGAGCGCCGGAATAATCCGTGTCGGTGGTGCCGATGATCACGCGTTCGCCCCACGGCAGCACGAAGAGAATGCGTTTGCCCTCGGTGATGACGACCGCGGAGGGCACTTTCAGGCGCACGGCGTCGATGACGATGTGAATGCCCTTGCTGAGCCGCAGCTTCACGCCGCTGTGCGGGACCTTATCGGCCCAGGGGCCGGTGGCATTGATGATGGTGCGCGCGCGGACGGCGTGGGCCGTGCCCGTCGCGCGGTCCTCGATCTGACAGGCCCACTCCGGGCCGGTGCGCCGGGCGGCGTGGAAGCGCGCGTAGTTGAGCACAGTCGCGCCGTTGGTTTCAGCGGAGCGCAGCGTGTCGATCACGAGGCGGGCATCATTGGTCAGGGCGTCGAAGTAGCGCACGGACCCGGCGAGATCGCCGGCTTCGAGCGCGGGCAGCATCGCGAGCGTTTCAGCGCGGGTGAAACCACGCGAAGGCTGGAAGTTTCTGCCGCCGCAGAGCAGGTCGTAGAGTTTTACCCCCAGGCGCAGCTGCCAGAGCGGACGGCCTTCGCCGCGGTAAGTCGGAAACAAGAAACCGAGCGGCTGTGCGAGATGCGGGGCAATCTCGTGCACGATCTTTTTCTCGATGCTCGCCTGGCGCACGAGACCGACGTGCCCCTGCTCGAGGTAGCGCAAACCGCCGTGCAGTAGCCGACTCGAGCGGCTACTCGTGCCCGCGGCAAAATCATGTTGGTCCACGAGCCCCACCCGCAGCCCGCGCATCGCGGCGTCGCGGGCGACCCCGCTGCCGACAATGCCGCCGCCCACCACGAGAAGATCGAGGGTTGTCTCCGTCAGCCGCGTGAAGGCGCGGCTGCGTTTCAAATTCGGGTCCGTATTCACTTAATTGATGTCGGGGCTACGGTTCACGCCGCGGCGCGCTTCCGCGAGGAGGGCGCCGAACTCCGTGAGACTGGGAACGACGAGGTGGGGCGGTTCTTCCGCGCGTTCGGCGTCGGCCGTCGTCGCTTCACCGGTGAGCACGAGGACGCCGAACGCGTTCGCGCGGTGCGCCATCATGATGTCGGTGTAAATGCGATCGCCGACCATCGCGATCTGCTGCGGGCGCAAGGCGTGGCGCGCGAGGATGCCGCTGAGCATGGTCGGGTCGGGCTTGCCCAGCACGATGTCGGGCGCGCGGCCCGTGGCTTTTTCCAACATCGCGCAGATCGAGCCGCAGTCGATCAGCACGGTGGGCTGATCGGTCGGGCAGACGCGATCGGGATTGGTGGCGACGAACAATTTGCCCTGCTGGATCCACCAGGCTGCGCGGCAGGCGCGCGGGTAAGAGAGCGTGAGGTCGAATCCTACGACGACTGCATCGGGCACGTCGTGGGGATCGTCAGCGGTGAGGACGAAGCCGGCGTCGCGGAATTGCGAGAGCATGCTCGGCGTGCCGAGAGCGAAGAGTCGGTGCACGTGCGGGTGCTTCGTGCGCAGAAAGTCGATCGTCGCTTGGGTCGACGTGTAGAGTTCGTCGGCCGTCGCGCTCAGGCCCATTTTTTTCAGATGCGCGAGATAGTCAGCCGTGCTCTTCGACGGGTTGTTCGTGAGGAACGTGTAGCCGATACCAAGCGCACGCAGCTGTTCGAGGAAGGGCACGGTGCAGGCAAAGAGCGTGCCGCCTTTGTAGATCGTGCCGTCCATGTCCAGGGCGACATGCGCGAGGGAGCGCAGGCGCTCGGTGAGCGAGGGAACAGGCGAGGCGGTAGTGGAAGAGGCCATCACGAAGCAGGTCGGAGTGGGACCACCGCCTGGGCGCGCGGGCGGCCCGACGGTTCCGGTTGCGCGGCAGGCCAGCGACCTGCGCTTCCCGGCGGGCCGAAGAGCGCGTCGAGCGCGGGTTCGAGCATTTGCGTGCGGACTGCGAGATCGAGGACGGTGAAGCGGCGGCGGAGGTGTTGCGCGCGCAGAAAGCTCGCGCGTAGCCGCGCGTGCGTCAGCCCAATCGCTTCGGGCGACGTGGGTGCGCCGACCGCGTGCAACCGGCGCTGCACTTCCGCGAGCGGCAGCAGCTGTTCACGCAATGCCTCCCGCAGCGCGGGCCACCGGGTGCGGAGCAGGTGGAGCTGGGCTTCGAGCGCCGCGGGCGAGCTATGTTTCGCGGCGATCTCGGCCACCGCGGTCTCCACGAACTCTTCGCGGGAGAAAAGTTCTCGCGCCCGCGCCTCCCTCACCCGCGCGTCTGGCCAGGCTGCGACGCAGCGCGCGACGTCGAGCCGCTCCAAGGGCAGTCGCAGCAGTTCCTCGTAGAGCGCAGTGACGGCGAGCGTCGCGACGCCGACCTTGAAGCCGTGGGACGGCGTCTCGCCGTTGTGCGTGTGGTGCTCCATGTCCCACAAGTGACTGAATTGGTGCTCCGCGCCCGACGCGGGACGGCTGTTTTTCGTCCACTGCATCGCGAAGCCGCCCAGCATCAGACCTTCCATGAGCAACGTGATCGCCGACTCCTCGCCGGCGCGCGCCCCGGTGGGATCAGCGAGCGCGTCGCGCAGGCCTCCCTGGACGATCGACCAGGCCCGCGGATCGATGGCCTCCACCTCGAGCGCGTCGGCCAGAATCCAATCGGCGCCGGCCGTGACTTTCGCGAGCAGATCGGCGTAGCCGGAGGCCGTCATCTCGGACGGCGCGCGACGGATCAGATCGATGTCCGCGACGACCGCCCGCGGCGCAGGGCAATTGAAAGTCTGCTTGGCCCCGTGGTGCGTGATCGATGCGCCGAACGCGGTGTAGCCATCCATCGAAGCCGCGGTGGCGACGCAAAAATAGCCGGGCCGGCCCGCGCGGTGCGCGGCGAGTTTGACGAGGTCGTTGACTGTGCCCGAACCCACCGCGACGGGGATGGCGTCGTGCGTGCGGAGCGCGGCCTCCAACTCCGTGACGAAGTGCATTTCGGCATGGAGATTGGGATCCCGAAAGATGAAGGGCCCGAGCTCCGCGCAACCGGCGCCGCGGAGTGCGGCGTCGACGGCCTGCGCGGCCAGCGGGAAGGTCTGCTCATCGGCGACGACGATCGCGGCGCGCCCGGGAAATTGTTTTTTGAATACACCCGCCGTTTCGTGCAGCACGCCGCATCCGACCACGAGCGCCCGGGTTTCGCGGGCCGAGCCGAGCGCCTCGTCGAGCGTAAGTTTGGTCGCGACCGGAACGCTCATCGCTTGGTTTTCCCGGCCTGGCGGGCCGCGTAGTAGGCTTTGATTTCGCGCAGCGTCACGTCCGGGTGATCCGTGGCGAACGACATGACGCCCAAATCGAGCAGCTGGCCGTAGACGCTGGGATCGTCCGTGTAAGGAAAGGTCTGGAAGGTGACACCGTGCGCGCGCAGGTCCTGCCCGACTTCGATCAGGAACGCATTGCGCAGACGGAAAGGATTGTCGGCCGGGCTCTCGTCCGGCGGTGGCGCCCAGCTGTCGGAGGTCTTTTTTGGATACACGTGAATCTGCAGCTGGGTAATGCCGGCGTATTTGGTGGCGCGGTGGGCATCGAGATCCTTGCGCAGCTCGGACTCGTTTCCGTGCATCCAGAGCAGGGTCTCGGACTCCGGCACCAGGGATTTCCATTCCCGCAGCTGGGCCACTTGCCGGGACGCCAGAACGATTTGCTTTTCGATGCCGTAGCTCCGCACCTCCGCTGCCAGCCGGGGAAATTCGATGCTCTTGACGTCCATGTAGAGATGGCGCTCCGGCCGCCCGCGCATCAGCTCAAAAATCTTCGCCATCGGCACGACGCGGCGGCCTTTGAATTGCTCGCCCTTCCAGGAGCCGACATCGAGCTGCGACAGTTCTGCGAAGGTGAGATCCTTGACGCCTTTCTTCTTCAACTCAGGCGACGCGTCCTTCACCACGCGGGCGAAATTGTTGTCGTGAAACGGCACGATGACGCCGTCCTTCGTCATGCGCAGATCGCACTCCGGGTAGATCCCCATCTTCCACGCGAGCTCGAAGGATTCGATCGTGTTCTCCTCGGCGAGGTAACCGACGCCGCGGTGGCCCTGGATGATGATGCGTTCGGCAGGCAGGTGGTCGGTGACGTTCCATTTCGCGGTGGACGGCTCCGCGGCAATCACAGGGCTAATCAACGCGGCGAGGAGACAGGCGTAGGTGAGGACGAGGCCCGGGCGTTTCATTTGGTGGCTTTTTTGCGAGAGCCGCGGGACGCCTCGGGGGCGGCGATGCTGAGCAGGGCAGTGGCGCCGACCTCGTCGATCACGAGGGATTTGATGATGCCGCCCGCGATGGCGGCAAGAATGGCGGCGGAGCGATCGCTGCCGGAGACGACGCCGATGACCTGCGGGATTTTGCGCAGTTGCTCGATCTGCACGCCGATGACGCGATCGCGCCAGGCCGTCGCGCACTCGCGGCCGCGGGCATCGATGAAGCGCCCGCAAAGTTCACCGACCGTGCCAGCGCGCTCGAGTTCGCGCACCATGGTGGCGTCGAGCGTGCCGCGTTCGACGAAGACGGAATTGACCAGGGTGCCGAGGCCGACGAGGGCCACGCGGGCGCGCGAGAGATTCTCGTGCACGCTGCGCACCTGCGGCAGCTCGAGCAGCGCGTCACGCATGCGTTTATCCGGGATGAACGCCGGGGCGTTCAGCGAGAGAAAAACTCCGCCGAGCCGTTGCGCCATCACGCGGCCCACCTCCTGCGCGTCAAAGACGCTGATATTGGAATCCACACTGCCCATCGCCTGGACCACGGTCAGCGACTTGGTGCGCGTCGCCGGTAAATGATGCACGAGCTCGTGAATGGTGCGGCCGCCCGCGAGTGCGACGATATCACCGGGCTCGATCAGAGCATCGACCGCCGCTGCGCCGAAGTGCCCGACGGCGCGCCGCAAATCCGCGCCCTCCAACCCCTCGCTCGATTTGATGACCGCCACGTTGCCCAGCCCGAGGCGCGTGCGCAGGCGATCTTCGAGTTCGCGCCGCCGCGGATCGTAGTCGGCGACGGTGATCCGGACGATGCCGCGCTCCCTGGCGAGGGCGAGCAGGCGCGAAACCTTGGCCTGCGAGATCTTGGCGAATTGCGCGACGTCGCTCTGCCCCAGCCCATCCACGTAATACAGCCGTGCCACAAGGCGGAGGCGATCGTCGGAATAATCATTCGGCATGTTTACTCATTCAGAATCTCGGCGGAACTCTGTCAAGCGGCCGTTCATCGGAGCGTCGTCGAATCGTCCCGGGCGGAATTGGGTGGTGATTAACGGGGCTTGTTGGTTCCTGATTTCGCCCCATGAAAGCGATTCCATTGCTCTGCGCCCTGCTGCTCGGTTCGATTGTCGTCTCGACTGCCAGCTCGGCCGAAACGGCGCCGGGGTGGCGGGCCGGGGTGGCGACCGCCGTGATTACGCCGAAGACGCCGATGTGGATGGGGGGCTATGCCGCGCGCACGCATCCCTCGACGGGCATGCTGCAGGACTTGCATGCGAAAGCGCTCGCGCTCGCTGACGCGCACGAAGGGCGTTTCGTCATCATCACGATCGACGCGATCGGCATCCCCCGAAGTTTGCGCCAGGCGGTGGAGCGTCGCCTCGCGGAGACGGCGCAGTTGCGGCCCGACCAGTTTGTGATCGTGGCATCGCACACGCATTCGGCGCCGGAATTTCGGGCTGGCCGCGTGCCGGCAACGGATCCGCGTGGCGTGGAAACCTCGCGCGCCTATCTGGAAATGTTGGAGCAAACGCTGGTTGCACTCACGCGTGACGCACTGGCAGCGCTCGTGCCAGCGAAGCTGTCGCACACTCGGGCCCGCGCGGGGTTCGCGATGAATCGTCGTCTGCCGCAGGCGAATGGGGATTTCACGAACGCCCCGAATCCCGATGGTCCGGTGGACCACGAGGTGCCGGTGCTGCGCGTCGACGGCATGGACGGTAAACTGCGCGCGATCCTGTTCGGGTATGCGTGTCACAACACGACCCTGACGCAGACGAACTACGAGCTGTGCGGGGATTATGCGGGCTACGCGCAGCAGTATCTGCAGGCCGATCATCCGGGCGTCGTGGCGTTGTTCATGACAGGTTGTGGCGGGGACCAGAATCCGTATCCGCGTGGCACGGTGCCGCTCGCGCAGGCTCACGGCCGCACCTTGGCCACGGCGGTGGACGCGGCCCTCGGGACGCGGGCGCAACCGCTGACGGGCGCCTTACGCTCGGCCTACGGCGAGGTGGAGCTGCGCTACGCGGGCGTGCCGCCGAAGACGGAGTATGAACGCCTGCTCAAGGGCCGCGATAAACTGGAGGCCGAGCACGCCCAGCGCATGCTCACGCGGTGGGAAAAAGAGGGCGGGCTGCCGGCGACCTATCCGTATCCGATCCAAGTGGCACAGCTTGGAGACAAGCTGCGACTGGTGGCGCTCGGCGGCGAGGTCGTGGTCGACTACTCCCTGCGGCTTAAAAAGGAACTGGGCGCGCCCGGGGGCGTTTGGGTCGCGGCCTACGCTAATGACGTGCTCGGCTACATTCCGACGGAGCGCGTGCTGCGCGAGCGCGGCTACGAGGGCGAGCAGGCCTCACGCCTGGGCAGTCTGCACCCGAGCCCCTGGGCGCCGGGGTTGGAGGATCAGATCGTGGGGAAAGTGCACGAACTCGTGCGCGCGGTCTCTCAACATTGAGAGCAGCAGCGTCAGCTATTTTTCTTCTTCTGGCGTCGTGGCTTGCGCGGGGGACGTAAGGAAAGAGCGCCGAACGTGAGGTTAGTTAGTTAGGCCGGGAGCGAATTTGAGCTC
>JANPIT010000752.1:0-1877 GCA_031425115.1 Opitutaceae bacterium
GCTGGCCGAGCGCTCTCTCGTTCCGATTCTCCCGCCCGAGGACGCGTTCCCCTACTCCATCCGCGTCGTCTCCGAGATCATGGCCTCCAACGGCTCGACCTCGATGGCGTCGATCTGCGGCGGCTGTCTCGCCCTCATGGACGCCGGCGTGCCGATCATCGCTCCCGTCGCCGGCATCTCCTGCGGCCTCATGACCCAGAACGCTGCCGATGGCTCGATTGAAAAGTGGGTCACGATCACCGACATTCTCGGTGAGGAAGACCACTTCGGCGACATGGACTTCAAGCTCGCGGGCACGACCAAGGGCATCACGGGCTTCCAGCTCGACCTGAAGATCAACGGCCTCCCCTTCGAAATCGCCAAAGCCGCGATCTTCCAGGCGCGCGATGCCCGCATCGAAATTCTCCGCGTCATGCTCGGCTCGCTCCCCGCGCCCCGGGCCGACCTCAGCAAATTCGCTCCCCGCATCCAGACGATCCAGATCGATCCTGAAAAGATCGGCCTGCTCATCGGGCCCGGCGGCAAGACGATCCGCCGCATCACGGAAACGACCGGTGCGCAGATCGACATCGCCGACGACGACTCCGGCAAGGTGTTCGTGTATTCAAATAATGCTGACGCCATGAACCGCGCGATCGCCGAGATCGACAGTCTCTGCGGCGGTGGTGCAGGCGGTGGCGGTGGTGGTGGTGGTGGCGGCGCGCCGATTGAAACCGGCAAGCTCTATCACGGCCGCGTCACCGGCATCAAAGACTTCGGCTGCTTCGTCGAGTGCACGCCCGGCAAGGAAGGCCTCGTCCACATCAGCGAGCTCGCGGACTTCCGCGTGCGTCGCACCGAGGACGTCGTGAAGATGGGCGAGATGATCTGGGTGAAATGCGTCGGCATCGACGAACGCTCCGGCAAGGTCCGCCTCTCACGCAAAGCCGCGATGAAGGAAATGGAAGGCCAGAAGGGCGCGCCCGCTCAAGGCGACGCTCCCGCTCCAGCCGCGCCCGCGCAGCAATAACTGATCAGCACTCAGCGTTCAGCTCTCTCTGCAAAGCCGCGACTTCGGTCGCGGCTTTTTCTTTTGCGCACCCCGCGCCCTTCAAAAAGGGCTGACAGCTGATCGCTGATCGCTGATCGCTTGAGGAATGCGTTTCCTGGTCACTAACGATGACGGCATCGAAAGCGTTTTTCTGCACGAGCTCGTGCACGCGCTGCGCGATGCTGGCCACGAACTTTATGTCGTCGCTCCGAAACGCGAGCAAAGCTGGGTCGGCGCCGCCAAATCGCGCAACCGCCCCGTCCACGCCACCGCCGCGGATCGCGGCTTCGGCTGCCCCACTTGGATCATCGACGGCACGCCGAGTGATGGCATCAACATCGCCGTCGGCCATCTACTCCCGCGCGAGCTGCACATCGACGCGGTCGTCAGCGGCATCAACGTCGGCCTCAACGCCTCGCTCGGTTTCATCATTGCGAGCGGCACCATCGCCGGCGCTTGGGAAGGCGCGCTGCACGGATTGCCTGCAATCGCGTTTTCACAGGACATGACCTCCGAGCTCTACGAGCGACTCAAAGCCGACAACGACGTGCCCGAGCCCGCCCTTCTCGAAATACTTCGGACCTCCGCGCGCCACGCCGCGCGACTCGCCCCTGAGCTCGCCGCGTCCACGCTTCCGCGCAGCTTCATCGTGCACAACGTGAACTTTCCGCTCCCCTGCCACGCGCACACGGAGGTGCGGCGCACTGTGCCGGCCCGGGTCGTCGTGCCCGGCCTGTTCAGCCCGGCTGGCGACGACGGCACGCACCGCTTGATCTTTCGCTTGGGCGACGACCTTTCACCGCCGCATCCGTTGACCGACCGGGCCGCACTCGCCACTGGCTTTATC
>JANPIT010000753.1:0-9337 GCA_031425115.1 Opitutaceae bacterium
CGGCGAACTTCGAGCACCTGAAGAAGAATTTTGCGCGCACCGCGGATCTGTGGGAGCGCAATTTGCTCAACAAGCAGGACTACGAGACGCAGGCCTATCAACTCGAGCAGGCCCGGCTGCGGCTCGAGCGCGCCAAAATCCGCCTAGCCTATGCGACGGTGCGTGCGCCGTTTGCGGGCGTAATCTCGGCACGTGAGACCCAGGTCGGTGCCCGCGTGGGCACCGGCACCAAGCTCTTCTCCATGGTGAAACTCGATGACATCGTCGCGCGGGTGTTTGTCCCCGGGCGCTATTTGCCGATCGTTGCCGAGAATCAGCCCGCGGTGGTCACGTCCGAGTTTTTACCGGACCGGGTTTTTCAAGGCTGGGTAAAGCGCATCAGCCCAGTCATCGACCCAAAGAGCGGCACGTTCAAGGTGACGATCGGCGTGAAGGGCGAGAAGCCGAAGGACCTGCCGCCGGGACTTTTCGTCGGCGTGCGGGTGATCACGGATACGCGGCCGGACGCCGTGCTTATCCCGAAGCGCGCGGTGGTTTACGAAGGCGGCGAACGCTATGTGTTCACTGTCGTGAAGGATCGCGCGATGAAAAAGAAACTCACCGTCGGTTATGAAGACCCGAACCACGTCGAGGCGCTCGGCAATTTCGAAGTGGGCACGCCGGTGATCGTCCTCGGCCAAAGCGGCCTGAAAGACGGCTCGCTCGTCCGGGCCGTGAATACCAGTCCGATCGTGGCTCCGAAAGATGAGGGCGTGAAACCGGCGCCCGCTCCTGCGGAAACCACTCCCGTCAAGCCGGCCAAGTCGTGATGTGCGGGTGTCCTAGCTTCTGCCTTGAAGGTGGAGCGCGTTGTCCCCAACGCGCTTGGGCCGAGTCATCCCATGGCTCACGAGCCAGCGTGTTGAGGACAACCCGCTCCACCTCGCGATGAGCAGCCTCCGCCCGAAATTCCGCATCGACGATTCGCACTACGCGCTCGTCGTTCGCCGGCCCGTCGCGATCTTGATGGTGACGCTCGCCGTCGGCGTGTTTGGCTGGGTGTCGTATCAGCGCCTCGCGCTCACGCTGATGCCCGACATGAGCTATCCGACGCTCACGGTGCGCACCGCCTATCCCGGCACCGCGCCCGAAGAAATGGAGAACGTCATCTCCCGTCCGCTCGAGCAACAGCTCGGCATCATCCCGAAGCTGGTCTCGATCAGCTCGGTTTCAAAAGCGGGCCAGTCGGATGTCATGCTAGAGTTCCAGTGGAAGACCGACATGGACCTCGTCGCTCAGGAAGTGCGCGAGAAAATGGATCGGCTGCGTTTTCCCGAAGGCGCGCAACGGCCGTTGCTGCTGCACTATGATCCTTCGCTCGACCCGATTTTGCGCGTAGGTCTCGCCGGTCCGCAGTCGCTTTACGAACTGCGCCACCTCGCGGAAAACGACATCAAGCGAAAGCTCGAAGCCATTCCCGGCGTCGCGGCGATCCAGATCAAGGGTGGCCTTGAGGAGCAGTTCCTCGTCGCGCTCGATGAGAGCAAGCTGTCCAACCTGCGCCTCGACATCGGCCAGGTCGCGACGCGCCTGCAGCAGGGCAACGTCAACATGCCCGGCGGTAATCTGCGCGAAGGCCAGACGGAATATCTCATCCGCACCCTGAACGAGTTTCGCACCCTCGAGGAAATCGCCGCCATCATCGTCGCGCGGCAGAACAACGTCGACATCCGCCTGCGCGACATCGCGACCGTCTCGCGGTTTCACGAAGACCGCACCGTCATCACGCGGGTCAACGGCCAGGAGAGTGTCGAGATCGAGATCTTCAAGGAAGCCGATGCCAACGTGCTCGAGGTGGCCGCCGGCGTGAAGGCCGCGATCTTCGGCACGGCCGAGCAGCAGGCGTATGTCGCCGAGATGCGCCGGGTGGCCGCCGTGCCCGCCGTCAAACCCGCGACGCCTGATGCGGCCGCGCTCGCGAAGAAGGCGGCCGAGGACGCCAAAAAATCGCCGGCCGATCAACGCAAGGCAGCGCAGGCGACGGCCATGGCCGAATTCGAGCGCACCCGTCAGGTGGCGCAGGATCTCATCAACCGCCGCAAGATGACGGACTACCTCGCGTTCCAGTTGCCGACGGGCGGGACACTCCAGCTGTTGTCCGACCAATCCGTCTTCATCGACAACTCGATCCGCGAAGTGAAGGAGAACGCCCTCTTCGGCGGCCTGATCGCGATCGTCGTGCTGTATCTTTTCCTGCGCAACGTGACGCAGACGCTCATTGTGAGCCTTTGTATTCCGATTTCGATTTTGGCCACGTTTGCGCCGATGCACATGGCGGGCGTCTCGCTCAACATCATCTCGCTCGGCGGCCTCGCGCTCGGCGTCGGTAACCTGGTAGACAACGCGATTGTGGTGCTCGAAAGCATTTTCCGCTGTCGCGAGGAAGGCGACGATGCCGTCACGTCGATCGTGCGCGGCACAAGCGAAGTGGCGATGCCGGTCGTGGCGTCGACGCTCACGACGGTCGCAGTCTTCTTCCCGATCGTGTTCGTGGAAGGCGTGGCTGGCCAGGTGTTCGGCGATATGGCGCTGGCGGTCGTGTTTTCTCAAATCGCGTCGCTGATCGCGGCGCTGTATCTGATCCCGATGCTCGCCGCGAAGCTGGTCTCCCCGGCCGAGGCCGACGGTGCGGTGGCGGGAGCGAAGGGGCGCATCCAATCGAGCGACTTCCTGCGATTCCCCGCCCACGTGGCGGGTGAGAGCCGGGTCGCGCATTCAGTGCGCATTCTCGGCTTGGTGGTGGTTCGCGTGGGTTGGGGCGCAGCAGTGGTCATCGCGGCGGTGCTCAAGACCATTGCCGCGGTCATTTGGACGCCTTTGGCCTTTTTGCGCGGCCTGTTCCCGCCCACGCGCGCGTGGGGCGGTGGCCTCGATGCGTGGTTTGCCCGCGATGATTTCGGGCCCATCACGAGCGCGCGGGTGTGGCCGGGCATGCTGAGCTTCAACTTCGCCGCGCGCCTCGCCACCGATACTCCTTCGCTCACCCGTTGGATGACGGGCCGGGTGTGGCGCTGGGTGGTGCTGCTGGTGATCCCCGGCCTCGCGGTCGCCGTGTATCTACTCTACCGTTACAAAGGCTGGATTCCGGCTCCGCCGCCGGTGCAATTCCAGATGCCAGGCATGGCGAGCGCCAACGCCAGCACGGCGCCGTGGTATACGGGGATCTGGCGCTGGGCTCATCCCAAGGAGTGGTGGATGCTGACGCTGGTGTGCGTCCCCGGCACGCTGCCGTTTGTGTTCCTCGTCGTGCGTGCGCTGACGGAGGCGGTGATGCGGCTGATCGGCACGGTCCTTCAGACGGTCGCCCTCATGATCGTCCAGCTGGTCATCGGCGTCGTGCGCGCGCTGGCGCTGCTGCTGGCGCCTATTTCCGGCACAGGACTCGCGTGGTTCGAGGTGGGCAACAGTTGGCTGCAGAATAGTTACCCACGCTGGCTGGTGATCACGCTGCGTCATCGTTTCGCGGTGTTAGGGGCTTCGCTCGCGGCGTTGCTCCTTACGGCGTTTCTCGTGGTGCCGCGCTTGGGCAGTAATCTCATCCCGCAGGTCCACCAGGGAGAATTCAACCTCAACATCACGCTCCCGATCGGCACCCCGATCGAGCGCACCGGCGAACTCGCCGAGCGGCTCGACAGCGTCGTCCGCGCGCAACCCGAAGTGGAGCGCACCGCGCTCACGGTGGGCGCCGAGGAGAGTGCGAGCACCTCGATCGAGGCGGGCGAGCACACCGCGCGGCTCACGGTGAAAATGAAGTCCGGCTACCCGACGGAGCGGGAAACCGAGCTGATCGATCGCATCCGCAACGAGTTTCGCAGCCTGCCGGAAGTGAAAATAGAGATCTCCTATCCCGCGCTCTTTAGCTTCAAGAGCCCGATCGAAGTCGAGATTCGGGGCCACGATCTCGCCATGCTCAAGCGCCTCAGCCGTGAGGCCGAAGAAGTGCTCGCGCTTTCCGTGCCCGGCTTGGTCGACATCCGCTCCAGCCTGCAAACGGGCCACCCGGAAATTCAGGTGATCTACAACCGGGACCGGTTGTCCGAGTTTGGCCTGAGTCTCCGCAGCGTGGCCGACATCGTGCGCAACAAGGTCCAGGGCCGCGCGGCCACGCAGTTTCGCCAGGAGGATCAACTCATCGATGTCGTCGTGCGGCTGCGGGAGGAAGATCGGCTCGGCTTGGACGAACTGCGCCGGCTCGTCGTGAACCCAGGCGGGGCGCTGCCCATCACGCTATCGGCGGTCGCGGAGCTCACCGTCAACGAGGGCCCGAGCGAGATTCGCCGCGTCGACCAGCAACGCACCGCGCTGATCACCGCGAATATTCGCGGCGCGGATTTGCAGACGGTCTCGCGCGACATCGTGAGCGCGATGGAGACGATCACGTATCCCGCGGGTTTTTCCTACGGGCTCGCCGGTCAGAACCAGGAGATGCGCACCTCGATGAACAGCCTCTTGCTCGCCTTCACGCTCGCGGTGTTCCTCGTCTACATCGTCATGGCGAGCCAGTTCGAGTCGCTGGTGCAGCCGTTCCTGATCATGATGACGGTGCCCCTCGCGATGATTGGCGTCGCTCTCGTGCTCTGGCTGGCAAACATCCCGGTTACGATCATGGTCTTCCTCGGCCTGATCATTCTCGTCGGCATCGTGGTGAACAACGCGATCGTGCTCATCGACTACATCAACACCCTCCGCAGTCGCGGCATGGATAAAAAGGAAGCGATCATCGAGGCCGGTCGCGCGCGGTTGCGCCCGATCATCATGACGGCGCTGACGACGGTCGTCGGCCTCGTGCCGATGGCGCTGGGCATCGGCGAAGGCGCCGAGATCCGCACGCCGATGGCGATCACGGTGATCGTCGGCCTCTCTACCGCGACGATTCTCACCCTCGTCGTGATTCCGACGCTGTATTATCAGTTCACGTCGAACCGGCCGCTGGTGATACCCGGCAAGGACGAGCCGAACTCCGAGGGCGAACCGCAACCGGAGCCGATGGCGAAATGAATCCCGATCTGAAACCGCTGATGAACGCTAATGGCCGCTAATCACGAACCGAGAAACCACTAATGCACACTAATGGGAGGGAATGTTAGGAATTCAGGCTAGGAAGATTGGTTTCTGATTCCCAAAAATTCCCCGTCATTAGTGTTTATTAGTGGTTCCTCCGAATCAGCGGTCATCAGCGCCTCTTAGCGGTTTTCCTTCGTCTTCCTTACCTCAGCCCAATCTCGATGTCCCGCGAACCCGCTACCTACGCGATCCCGCGCTTCTCGGTCTCCCGGCCGGTGACGGTGGCGATGATTCTGCTCACCATGCTGGTGGTGGGCTTCATCGCCTACAGCCGCATCCCGATCGCGCTCTTTCCGGACGGCCTCGAGGGTAACCAGCTTCACATCCAGGCCAGTTACCCGAACGCCTCGCCGCGTGACGTGGAGGAAAAGGTCTCGCGCAAAATCGAGGACATCGTCGGCACCGTGCAGGGCGTGAAGCGCGTCACCAGCTACTCCAGCAACGGCCGCAGCAGCGTGCGCGTCGAATTTCAGACCGGGACCAATCTCCGCGACGCCTATGCGCAGCTCAGCGATCGCATCGATCGCGTGAAGCCCTCGCTCCCCGACGACGTCGACCGCATCAACGTCTACCGCTACGACCAGAACGACCGCCCCATGATGACGCTCGTCGCCGCAGTGCCGACGAACATGGACGATGCCTCGTATCGGATGGAGAATTTCGTGAAGCCCGCGCTGCAGCGCATCGAAGGCGTGGGCAACGTTGACATCTGGGGTCTGCAATCGCGGCAGGTGCAGATCGAGTTGATCGACGACCGCCTGCGCAGCCATCGCATCGAACCGGCGCAGATGCTCGCCACGCTGCGCGGCCAGAATCTCACGCAGTCCGGCGGCTATGTCTTCGAGGCAGGCAAGAAAATCTATGTGCGCTCGCTGGGCCGCTTCGAGTCCGCCGAACAAATCGCGTCGCTCATCATCGATCCCGCGCGTCGCCTCCGGCTGAGCGACGTGGCGAACGTCAGTTTCAAGGTCCCGAGCCGCGAGTCGATTTTCCGGGTGGATGGCAGCCCGGCGATCGGCGTGCAGGTCACGCGCGAATCCACCGGCAACATCGAGCGCATCAGCCGGGAGGTGCGTCGCACGGTGACGGAACTGCAGAAGACTCCGCAAGTGGAGGGTATGCGTTTCGAGGTGTTCTACGACCAGGGCAAGGAGGTCCGTGACGCGATTTGGAATCTCGAGGAGGCCGGGCTGTGGGGCGGTGGGTTCGCGGCCCTCATCATCTTCATTTTCCTGCGCACTGCGCGGATGACGGGTATCCTCACGCTCTCCATCCCGCTTTCGCTGCTCTGCACGATCGTCGTCCTGTTCTTCATGGGCTGGACGCTGAACATGGCCACGATGATGGGCCTGCTGCTGGCCGTCGGCATGGTCGTGGATAATGCGATCGTGATCGTCGAAAACATTTACCGACAGCGACAGGATGGCGTCGCGGCGATCCCCGCGTCGATCCACGGCACGGGCGAGGTCGGCCTCGCGGTCGTGATGTCGACGTGCACCAACATCATCGTGTTTCTCCCGCTGATGCTGATGGGCGGTGTGGGCGACATGACGTTCTGGATGCTACGAATCGGCGTGCCGGTGATCGTGTCGCTGGTCGCGTCGCTCTTCATCGCGCTGGTCTTCGTGCCGCTCGCGGCGCAACGCCTCTCGCGCGGCCGGCACCACGATGAGTTGCGGGCGTTACAGTGGGTGCGCGCGCGCTACATGAGCAGCCTGAGCTGGATGTTGCGCCACCCGATCAACGGCGCGCTCATCGTGCTGATCGCGGGCGGCTTCACCTACCAGTTTTATTCGAAGAACCCACTGGCGCGCCCGAATTACTACCAGGGCATCGGCGGCTGGGGCGGCGGCAATACGTCGATGTATATGTATTTCGAGCTGCCCAGCGGCGGCACGCTCGAGCAGGCCGATGCGTTCTTCCGTGATTTCGAGACGTATCTCGGGAAGCACAAGGAGCGCTACAACGTCACGCGCATCGAGACCCGCTTCCGTTACAATAACGGGCAAGTGCAGATGAAGTTTAAGGAAGACCCGAACAAGCAGTGGTATCGCAGCGCGTGGAACAACTTCGCCGTGTGGGGCGGGTGGAAAAAGCTTCCGATGGACCAGGCGGCGATCGAGTTGGACATCAAGGAAAACTACAAATTCCCCGCTGGCATCAGCGCCAACTCGTTCCAGCGCGGCAGCAGCACGCCGCAGGATGCGAACATGTCCATCTCCCTCTATGGTGAAGACACGGGGACATTGATCGAGCTCGCCGAGGAAGCGGTGCGGCGCCTGCGGCTCATCCCGGGGCTTGTCTCGGTTGAGACGGATCAAGAGCGCGGCGGCAACGAGCTGCAGATCCGGGTCGACCGCGATCGCGCGCGCCGCCTGGGTATCAACCCACAGGCGATCCAGACCAATATCAGCAACACCATGCGCGGGTCCGAAGTCGGCCGCTTCAACGCCGCCGACGGCCGTGAAATGCGCGTGTATGCACAACTGGGTGACGTCGACCGCGCCGGGTTGGACGACCTGCGCAGCATGACGTTCCGCACCGACGGCAACGTCGAGGTGCCGCTGGAATCGATCGCGAATCTCCACGTGGCGAAAACTCTCAGCCAGATTCGACGCGAATCACGCCAGACGATTATGCGCATCCAGGCGCGCGCCCCCCGCGTCGACTCACGCAGCCTTTTCGCGGCGGTAGACAAGGCGATGGAAGGCTTCGACATGCCGCGCGGCTATCGGTGGGACAAAGGCAATTTTTTCAACCCGGAAGACGACAAGCAGATGGGCTTCGCGCTGGGCCTCGCCATCGTGTTCGTGTTCCTCCTGATGGGCGTGTTGTTCGAATCGTTCGTGCTGCCATTGGCGGTTATCATCGCGGTGCCGTTCGCGGCACTCGGCGTCTACTGGCTGCTCTATTTCACGAGCACGCCATTTGATAACATGGCGAAGATTGGCTGCGTGATCCTCGTCGGCGTCGTGGTGAATAACGCGATCGTGCTCGTCGATATGGCGAACCGCCTTCGCGCTGCGGGCAAACCGCGCTTCGAAGCGTTGATGGAGGCGGGCCGGCACCGGCTGCGGCCGATTTTGATGACGACGCTCTGCACCGTGACCGGCCTCATTCCGATGGCGCTGGGCGACTCGAAAATCGGCGGCCTGCCTTACGCGCCGCTCGGCCGGACGATGATCGGCGGCCTGATCGCTTCGACCATTCTCACCTTGGTGATCGTGCCGCTGTTCTACGCGCTGATCGACGATCTGCGCGAGCACGCCGGCCGCATGATGCGCTCTGCTTTCGGCGGCGGCAGCAGCAAGCCCGAGAGTGTCGCGGGCGGTGGCGCCGCTGCCGGCGTGGGCCGCGCCAACCGGGTAGATTGATTGGCGGCGGTGCTGCGTGTTGGGCGCGCCGGCAAGATTCCGGCGGGCGGCCCTGGAAGTTATTGGCCTGATTGAGTAGGCGACTTTGCATGCTACGAGACGGAGAAATCCCGAGACGCGGATTCGGGCGGGGCGGGTCCAAGGCGGTTCGCCAGCTTTTTCAGGTCCATGATTTCGCACGTCACCTCCCCGGAATGCCCCCCTGATTTACCGGAGCGCCTCGCCGCGAAAGGCGCGGTGCTGAGTTATGGCGGCGATGGTGGGCAACCGATGCTTATCGGAGACTGGGCGTGCTCGGGGAGCCGGCGTGTTTTTGCGTTCCCCGCGCATGGTAATGTCGGCGACGAACATGTGTTTGAATTCGATGAAGCGGTGTTACTCGACACGCAGATCGTGGGATTTCTCCGCGGTGGCCAGCTCGTGGCCCAGCTCTCGGCGATCGGGGCCGCCAGCTTGACTGATCCGGACGACTATCGCGTTGCGTGGCAAATCTGGCAGCAAGTGGCGCCGATGGTGCGCGGGAAGATCGTGCGATGCCGCGAGCGGCTCGACCCTGACTTCTAACTGCGCCCGCGTAGGGCCGCTAGAGCGGATTAAATAAAACTGTAGCCGCAAAAAGGCGCAGAACGCGCAAGAAAAAGGCCTCTTTCCCAAATGAGAAAAGGTGTGATGGTTTTGCGCCTTTTGTGCCTCTTTGCGGCCACGGTATTTTTGAAAATGCTCTAGCGCCCGTCGCTGGGCCCGCGGTGGAGCGGTGGGATGCACCGATTTGCCGTGCAGGGCCCACTCGCAGCCGTGCCGGGATTACTTGTGATTCTTGTGCTCGTCGCTCGCCGGAGTGCCCTTGGTCGCCGCGCCTG
>JANPIT010000754.1:0-1684 GCA_031425115.1 Opitutaceae bacterium
CGACGCCGGAGGCGGTGTTGGCCGCGACGTTGATGGGCGTGAAGGCCGCGGAGATCTTTGCCGGCGCGGCGGCGATGGGTGGCACACCGCGGTTCCTCACGGCGGCTCAGGTTACCCGCATCGCCGGGCGGCCCGATGAACATTATCGCCAAAGAGCGCTCGGGATCTGAATTCATTAACCGCGGATGACGCGGATAACGCTGATAAAACTAGAAAACCATCCGCGCCATCCGCGTAATCCGCGGTGAAAATTTCCTCCTCATGACTGCTTACAAATTCGTCAACTTCGCCTGGGACGACGCCAAAGCTGCGTCACTCGATCCCGTGGGCCGGCTTATCTATCGCTCGAACCTGCTCGGCAGCGATCAGCGCATCACCAACACCGGAGGCGGCAACACGTCCGCAAAAATCTCCGAGAAAGATCCGCTCACCGGTCAGCCGACCGAGGTGCTCTGGGTCAAGGGCTCCGGCGGCGACCTTCGCACGAGCACGCGCGAAAATTTCTCATCGCTCTACCAGCAGAAGCTGGTCGACCTGCAGAAGCTTTACGGGTCCCGCGGTGACAAGGGCCTGAAGTCCCAAGCCGAGGACGACATGGTGGCGATGTATACGCACACGACGTTCAACCTGAACCCGCGCGCTTCCTCGATCGATACGCCGCTGCACAGCTTCATCGCGGCGAAGCACGTCGACCACATGCACCCGAACGCGATCATCGCGATCGCGGCGTCGGAGCATTGCGAAAAACTCACGCAGGAAATCTTCGGCGGCGAGATGGCCTATGTGCCGTGGATGCGCCCGGGCTTCGAACTCGGCCTCGCGATGCAGGAGATCACCCGGAAAAACCCGAAGGCAAAGTCGATCATGATGGGCCAGCACGGCTTCATCTCGTGGGACAACGACGAGAAGGCCTGCTACACCTACACGCTCGACTGTATCGAGCAGGCGGCCGCGTATATCGAATCCAAATACGCCGCGAAGGGCGGCGACGCGACCGTGTTTGGCGGGCAAAAATATCAGACGCTCGACGACGCGAAGCGCCATGCGACGTTTGCCGCGATCCTGCCCTGGCTGCGCGGCCAGGTCTCCAAAGAGAAGCGTTTCATCGGCACGGTGCAGGACGACGCGAAGATCCTGCGCTTCGTGAATTCGAAAGATGCTGCGCGGCTCGCCGAACTCGGCACGAGCTGCCCTGATCATTTTCTCCGCACCAAGATCAAGCCGCTCTACGTCGACTGGAATCCGCAGAACGAGGACGCCGCGGCGTTGAAGGCGAAACTCACGGCCGGTCTCGAAGCCTACCGGAAGGACTACGCGGCCTACTACGCGAAGTGTAAACACGCCAACTCGCCCGCGATGCGCGACCCGAATCCCACCGTGGTGCTCATCCCCGGTCTCGGCATGATTGCGTGGGGCAAGGACAAGTCGGAGTCCCGCGTCACCGCCGAATTCTACAACTGCGCGGTCGAAGTCATGCGCGGCGCCGAGGCGATCGACAAGTATATCGCTCTCCCGCAGCAGGAGGCGTTCGACATCGAATACTGGCTGCTCGAAGAAGCGAAGTTGAAGCGCATGCCGGCCGAGAAGGAACTGGCGCGGCAGGTGATCGTCGTGATCGGCGCCGGCTCCGGCATCGGCAAGGAAACCGCCCACCGCCTCGTGAAAGAAGGCGCCCACATCGTGT